>JBBSJX010000121.1:0-10317 GCA_038256825.1 Chitinophagales bacterium | reverse complement strand
TGCGAGTGGAAAGAAGTAATAGACAGCCCGGCATTGCAAAGTCGCTTTACCCATTTTATAAATGCACCCGAAGAAAAAGATCCGACGATACAATTTGAAACCATGCGGGAGCAAAAAAAGACAGCCGGCTGGTAATTTATTTTGGTACCAGCTTTCAGGTCTTTCTTCAGCATCGTTGAGCCTGTCCCGTCAATATTGTCTATCGTGTGGACACAAAAACATTAGGAACACGGATGACACAGATTGAACGGATTTTAAAAGATTATTGGTCTGTAGAATATATTAAATCGTTTGCAAACCTTTGAAAACTGGCAATAAAACGGCTATCAAGACAAAGTAGAATTAAAGTATCTTTTTTTTATCCGTTTTATCCGTGTCATCCGTGTTCCCTTTTTTCACAACAAAAATGTGTCCACACGATAGGTCAATATTGCGGGATCATTCACTTGTACTTATAAAACTTTATTCATCCTTTATTAAATTATTATGGAAACACTTTTAAGCCCAACAATAACCTGGTTTAAAGCATGTAAAACCTGGCAGGTACCCGAAAACGGAGGGGTATGTGTAAAGGTTGGCAACGACCAGATTGCCCTGTTCCATTTTAGCCGCCGGGCCGAATGGTATGCCACCCAAAATCAGTGTCCGCACCGCATGCAAATGGCACTAAGCAGGGGCATGATTGGTTCTTCGAACAACGAACCTAAAGTGGCTTGTCCCTTCCATAAAAAAACATTCTCCCTTGTTACAGGCGAATGCCTCAATGGCGATGAATGCAGTATAAAAACCTATCCGGTAAAAGTTGAAAACGAGGATGTTTTCATAGGTATAAACGGTTCAGAAAATTTATGAAGGCAGAAGAGAAGACAGGACAGAAGCCGACAGCATAAAAAGGAAAAGTGTCATACATCAAACAAACGATTGCTTGCTTATTCTTTCATCATTAAACGTAACAAAATGAAAAAATGCTATGCTCTTACAGCAGCAATCCTTTTTGCCATTCTTGCAGTAAATGTGGGCTTTGCTCAGCTAACCCTGCAGGGACAGATAAGAACCCGAACCGAATTACGTGATGGATTTGGTGCCCCCGTGCCGAAAGATGCAAAGGCAGCAGCCTTTACTTCTCAACGTTCCAGGCTATCATTAGGCTTCAGTTCCTACCGGTTAAAATTTGGTGTAGCTGTTCAGGATGTTAGGGTTTGGGGCCAGGATGTTTCAACCATTAACCGTACCACCACACAGGATAATAATGGATTTTTGGTTCACGAAGCATGGGCCGAAATAGCGCTTACAGATACTACTGTTAAAGACAAAGCCTTATCGCTTAAGCTGGGCAGACAAGAGCTGGTGTATGACGATCACCGTTTGTTGGGCAACCTCGATTGGTTGCAACAAGGTCGCCGTCACGATGCAGCGGTTTTGAAATTTGAAACTAAAAAGTGGCAATTACATACCGGCTTTGCCTTCAATCAAAATAAAGAAAATGCTTCGGGCACTTTGTACAACAATACCACTTTAGGTTATGCGGCAAACACCAACGGCGGTGCAGCCTACAAAAGTTTTCAATATTTGTATGCCGGGCGAAAGGTAAAAACGGGCACACTCTCTTTCCTGTTATTTAATGACCAGTTTAGTAAATACTCTATGGGTACGGTTAATAATGTAACCACTAAAGTTTACGATGCCGGTGTGTGGAGCCGCACCACAACAGGCTTCTATACCAACAACAGCTTTAAGAAACTTTCGGTCACTACCTCAACCTATTACCAGTTTGGTAAAAACTTTATTGGGCAAAAGCTGGATGCTGCATTGTTGTCTGTTAGTACACAATATGCCCTTCATAAAAAGTTTAGCATCGGTCCCGGCTTTGATTATACTACAGGCGGCGGAAGCGCTATAAAAAGCAATGCCTTCGATCCTTTGTATGGAACACCACACAAGTTTTGGGGTAACATGGATTACTACTACGTAGCCAGTGGATTTGGTAACAAAGGTTTGCAGGACTACTATATAAAAAGCAAGTTCAAACCCTCTGCAGTATTTCAACTGGCGGCTGATGTACACCGCTTTTACAGCGCCTCAAACGTGTATGCAAACAACCAAAAACTTAGCAGAAATTTTGGAACTGAACTGGACCTCGTAGGTAGCTACAGCCTTACAAAAACTATTGGGTTCGAAGCAGGATACAGCCATTACTTCAGTACCAACACACTGGCATCTGCTTTAGTAAAAAATGTGGCCAATGCCGCCGCCGGTAATAACTGGGCTTACCTGATGATCAATATCAAACCAGATTTTCTATCCAAACTATAAATAAAATAATGATTGCTTAGCCATACTACAACCAAACTTTCATCATTTAAAAGCCTTCATTATGTTACCACAAATCAATGATCAGCCACTAACAAAGCTTTCAATTTTTAGTGCAAAAGGTATCCAAATGCGCACTTTTCACATTACCTGGTTAACCTTCTTTGTATGTTTTTTTGGATGGTTTGGCCTTGCTCCTTTAATGCCCACCATTCGTGCCGACCTGGGCTTAACAAAGTCACAGGTTGGTAACACGATAATTGCCGCAGTTTCGGCTACCATATTTGCCCGTCTTATTATAGGCAAGTTGTGCGACACCTGGGGGCCACGTAAAACCTATACGGCCTTATTGCTTATAGGAGCCCTGCCGGTTATGTGCGTGGGTCTTGCACAAAGCTATACTTCGTTCTTATTGTTCAGACTGGCCATTGGTGTTATTGGGGCTTCATTTGTAATAACGCAATACCACACCTCCATGATGTTTGCTCCAAATATTAAAGGCACTGCCAATGCCGTTTCTGGTGGCTGGGGTAACCTGGGTGGTGGAATAACCAACATGTTAATGCCGGTAATATTTGCCGTCATCATTGGTTTTGGTTATACCAGCCACGACGCCTGGAGGTATGCCATGATTTTTCCCGGAGTGTTGTTACTGGTTATGGCTTTTGTTTACTACCGCTATACGAAGGATACACCGGCAGGAAATTTTGATGAAATCAACAGGGCTGCTTCCAACAAAAAAACCGACTGGTCTATTCTATCAGACTGGAGGGTTTGGTCGCTGGCTTTGGCTTATGCCATGTGCTTTGGTATGGAAATAACCTTTGATAATGTAGCTGCACTTCACTTTGTAGATCATTTTAAATTATCGCAATCTACAGCAGGCTTATGGGCAGGCGTGTTTGGTTTTATGAACATATTTGCCAGGGCACTGGGCGGTATGGCAGCCGATAAAGTAGGCAGAAGTTACGGCATGAAAGGCAAGGGAATACTACTGGCCGCCATGCTGTTGCTCGAAGGTATTGGCCTGGTGTTGTTCGCTTACACAGGCACACTGGCACTGGCAATAGTTTCCATGTTAAGCTTTGCTTTGTTTTTAAAAATGGCCAATGGAACCACGTATGCAATTGTTCCGTTTGTGAACGAAAAAAATGTGGGTATGGTTAGTGGAATTGTGGGTGCAGGCGGTAATGTAGGCGGTATGTTGTTTGGCTTTTTATTCAAGGCCGAAAACATGACTTATGTTGATGCATTCAAGTATATAGGTATCATCATCATGGTGGTGTCGTTGCTGGTTTTCGTTACTAAATTTAAGAAAGGTGCAGTGGTAAGTGCTGTAGAAGAAGAAGTGAATTTGGCAGTGGCGTAAGCCCCCTAAATATCCCGAAGGGGAACTTGTTAACAGGGTAGATTACAAGGAATTTATGGGCCAGGCAGCAGCAAATAATGTAGCATAGTTGCGTCGCACTCTTCATCGTTCGGATACTTTATTCAGCACGGAGAAGTCACAAAAACCCTCAGAGCTATACAGTACAAGTGAGTGACACAACTATGTTGACCGGAGACAGATTGCCGGTCACAAAAAAGAAAATATGGTAAACACAAACTCATTAAGTGATCTTTCAAAGCACCCCCCTTCGGGTGGCAGGGGGGCCTCAACTTGTTGTTATTGCGGGGTAGGCTGTGGTATTATTGTACATAAAGACCGGCAGGGTAAACTTCAGGTGGAAGGCGATAAAAATCACCCTGTAAATAAAGGCATGTTGTGCAGCAAAGGCATGAACCTTCACTACACTGTAATGGACCAGAGCGACCGGTTGTTTTTTCCTGAAATGCGTTACAACCGTAACCTGCCAAAGCAAAGGGTTACGTGGGATGAAGCATTGAACAGAACCGTTGCAGTTTTTAAAACACTCATAGATAAATATGGCCCCGACTCTGTTGCTTTTTATGCCAGCGGCCAATGTTTAACGGAGGAGTATTATGTATTAAATAAACTGGTGAAGGGCTTCATCGGAACTAATAACATCGATACCAACTCAAGGTTGTGTATGAGCAGTGCGGTAGTTGCCTACAAAATGGCTTTAGGCCAGGATTCTGTTCCCGGCTGTTACGACGATATTGAACTGGCCGATTGCATTTTTGTAGCAGGTGCCAATCCCGCCTGGTGCCACCCTATATTATGGCGCAGGGTAGAGGCAGCAAAGGCAGCCAATCCAAACCTAAAAATTATTGTAAGTGATCCACGCAAAACGCAAACCTGTAGCATTGCAGATGTGCACCTGCAATTAAACCCCGGCACCGATATTATTCTTCACCACGCTATTGGCCGTTTACTTATTGAGAATGGCGATGTGGATACCCATTTTATTCAACAACATACAAACGGTTTTAATGAGTATCGCAATAAAGTAATGGAGATGTCTGTAGCCGAAGCAGCGCTTATTTGTGGCATCGAAGAAAGTGACATTCGTTTGGCGGCAACTTTTATTGGCGATGCCAAAGGGTTCATCACCATGTGGACCATGGGCTTAAATCAAAGTACCATAGGGGTTAATAAAAATCTTAGTTTAATTAACCTCAATCTTATAACAGGCCATATTGGAAAAGCAGGGTCGGGCCCGTTCTCTTTAACGGGCCAGCCCAATGCTATGGGTGGAAGAGAAGTGGGTGGAATGGCAAACATGTTGCCTGCGCACAGAGATCTAAACAATGCTGAAGACCGGCAGGAAGTTCAGCATTTTTGGGGAGGCACCACTATTTCTCCAAAGGCAGGCCTTACTGCTACTGAAATGTTTGAGGCATTAAATGATGGCCGTTTAAAAGCCATATGGATTATAGGAACCAATCCGTTGGTAAGCCTGCCAAATGTTCGCATGGCCGAAGAAGCGTTGAAGAAAGCAAAGTTTGTAGTAGTGCAAGAAGTATCGAACAAAGCTGAAACCATACCCTATGCGGATGTGGTGTTTCCCGCTGCTGCCTGGGCCGAAAAGGAAGGTACTATGACCAATGCCGAAAGGCGGATCAGTTATTTATCTAAGCTGGTGGATGCTCCCGGCGAAGCCTTACCCGATGCTGAAATATTTTGTCGCTTTGCGGCTAAAATGGGGTTTGAAGGGTTTGGCTTTCCCTCACCATCAGACATGTATAACGAGCATGTTGCGCTTACAAAAAATACTTCCATAGACATTAGCCAACTCAACTATGAAATATTACAAAACATGGGTAGTATTCAATGGCCGTACAACAATCTGACTGCTACCCATGGTACGCCCAGGTTGTTTACAGATCATCAATTTCATACGCCTGATAAAAAGGCGGTCATACATACTATAGAGGCTACTATTGAAGTCGGAGAAATCAACATTGATTTTCCTTTAATACTTACTACTGGTCGTATACGCGACCAATGGCATACACGTAGCAAAACGGGCAAGGTTAACAAACTCAACCAGCATATTTCGGAATCGTATATAGAAATACATCCTGATGATGCTGATGAAAGAGGTATAAAACACAACGACCTTATTGAAGTTACCAGCCGGCAGGGCAATGTAAGAGTGAAAGCAAACATCACCCCCGATATAAAAAAAGGCGTATTGTTTATGCCCATGCACTGGGGTAAGATATTGCAGAACGATCTGAACCGGGCAAACAATCTTACCAACAATACGGTTGACCCAAAGTCGAAAGAGCCCGGTTTTAAGTTTACAGCAGTTGAGGTAAAACTGTATAAAAAAGCACAACAAAAAATTATAGTAATTGGTGCCGGGGCAGGGGCCTTTGGCTTTGTAAAAAGTTACCGCGCTTTAAATGACGAAGACCAGATTGAGATATTTAGTAAAGAAGATTATCCATTTTATAATCGCGTAATGTTACCCGATTACATAAGTGGCACGCAGCAGTGGGAGCAACTAATAAAAATGAAAGATGCGGAGGAGTATGAGTTCAACATAAAATTGCACCGGGGCGTAAGCATAGAACATATAAACAGGCAAAACAAAACCGTCACCGATAGCAAAGGCATCATTCATTCATATGATGTGCTTTTGATAGCAACAGGCAGCCGTGCAGCCATGCTAAAAGATGTACCATCACTTAAGGGAATATTTACCATGCGCAGCCGCAACGATGCCGACAATTTTAAAAAGCACATTCATCAGTCGAAAGAAAAAGTAGTAATAGTGGGTGGTGGTTTATTGGGTATTGAGTTAGCCGCATCGCTTCGCGAAATGGGAACGGAGATTACCATCATTCAACGTATTTCCAGGTTAATGGACCGGCAACTGGATGATTTAGGTAGCCGCCTGTTACATGAAGAACTGGTAAACAAAGGCATTGAAATATTTTACAACGATGAGATTGAGCGTTTTTTAGGGCATGATACAATTGATGGCATCAAACTAAAAAGCGGACAAAAAATAAATTGCCAGGCCATAGTGATTGCTGTTGGAACCGTACCAAATATTGAGCTGGCAAGGCTAACCGGATTAGAAACAAAGCGTGGTGTTGAAGTAAACGAATACCTGCTTTCCAGCGATCCGTGCATTTATGCGGTGGGTGAAATTGCAGAGTTTAAAGGACTTTTATATGGCATTACTTCGGCGGCGGAACAGCAGGCCGAGATTGTTGCCAGGCACATAAGTGGCGACATTTCAAAATTTTATGAAGGCTCGTTGCTCATGAATATATTAAAAATGCATGGCACCGATCTTTGCTCGTTGGGTTGGGTAGAAACACCAGACGATCCGGCTTACGAAGAAGTAGTTTTTATTGACAAAGCCAAACGCTACTACAAAAAATGTGTCATCCATAACGACCGTTTAATAGGTGCTATTCTCATTGGAGATAAAACCGAGTTTATAGAATTCAGGGATCTTATCCAAAACAAAATTGAGCTTTCTGAAAAGCGGCTGGAGTTATTGCGTTCGGGTAAAAAAGCCGAGCCGGTACTTGGTAAACTGGTTTGTAGTTGCGGTACAGTAGGCGAGGGAAATATTATAAATAAAATAAAAGAAGGCCATTGCGAAATAAAGGCGCTTTGCCAGGCAAGCGGCGCCGGTATGGGTTGTGGCAGTTGCCGCCCCGAGGTATTAGCCATCCTTGAAAAGGAAATGGCTTTGGATAAAGAAAACGTTCCTTTTGTAACTGCATAAAGTATAGCCATGATAAAGCAGCATGAAACCATAGTATTCAATTTTAAGGGAGGTATCATTTCACCCGGTTACCTGCTGAACATTTTGGATATTACCGAACAGGTACAGGTTCAACAGGTAAGCTTTGGCAGCAGGCAACAATTATATGTGGAGGTTCCTGTAAAATTGTTAGCCCGGTTTACCCATGCCTGTAATCAAAAAAATATTTTCTTTTCAACCGAAGATTCCTATTCTCATAACATAGTAAGTTCTTATGCTTCCAACGGTATTTTTATAAACGATACCTGGTTGAGTGAAGGTGTTTATAAAGATATTTTCGACCAGTTTGATTATGTTCCAAAGTTGAAAATAAACATCTGCGATCGCGACCAAACATTTATCCCGTTTTTCACCGGCCACATAAATTGGATTGCTTCTTCACAAACCCATTTCTGGTATTTGTACATAAGGTTACCAAAGACTAATAAATTATTTCGTTACCCCGAGCTGGTATACACCAACGACCTGGTGTATGTTACTAAAGCATTGGAAAAATTGCTGTTTGAGCAAACTGCTGTGTTTTATGAAGATGTAAAAAAGTACGGCCAGTTTTTACATAAGATCATACAAGGTTCAGTAAAACCAATAACAAAGCCCATAGATACTGAACTGGATTTACCTCTTTTTCAATTACCGTATTATGAAGGATTTAATAAGTATGGCAATGTATACTGGCTGGGTATTTACCGCCGTAATGAGCTGTTTTCCGTTTCGTTTTTAAAAGAATTATGCAGGCTTTGCCTGGAAACAAAGATTGGAGAACTCTATGCCACAACCTGGAAATCGATTATTATAAAAGGCATCGTTCTTAATGACCGTAACCGGTGGGATTACCTGTTGGGTAAATACCGTATAAACGTAAGGCATGCCGCTAACGAACTTAACTGGCAGGTGGAAGATAACAACGAGGATGGCCTGGTTATAAAACGGCATGTCATCAGGTATTTTGATAAGGAAGATGTGCGTACCTATGGTTTATGCTTTGCTGTTAAAACGCAATCAAATTCAGGCATTTTTGGTAGTGTAATTATTCGCAGGCAGGGTCAAAAATCGAACAGGTTAAAGTCGCAGGAGCGGTACGAATTGTTGTACACGCCGGGCTTCAATCCCAATTCGTCGGAGTATATTTTATTCAGGGACCAGGTTGAAAAAGAACACCTGGGCACTTACCTTGTTTCGTTGTGTAAAATGTTTTATGAAAGTAAAATGGATAAGACCACTTTGCCAGAACCCGAACTTATAGCAACAAAAGGCAATGATGAAACTACTATACTACTTTACCAGTGCAGGCATTGCCTGACTGTATACGACCAAACAGTGGGTGAGCCATCCAAGGGCATAGTTCCCGGAACGATTTTTAACCACTTGCCTGCTGAGTATGAATGTCCTTTGTGCGAAGCACCCCTGGAAGATTTTACAATGATGAAACCTATAGAAACTGCACTAAAGGTTTTTTAAATCGATGACTGTATTCATGTTTAAGAAAGCCTATTTATTTTCGGGGATGATTGGCATGAACATTACGTTCAATGGCCATTTATCTGTGCGCTTTAATAAAGCAACAATTAGGAAAACCTATTGATACTATTGAACTTTATAGTTTTTCAGCAGACCCTTACCAAGAACTGGAACAATTTCTACTTGCATAGCCTTCCATCCCCATTGATTCTTTTCTTTATTGAATGATTTGATGGCCTTAATCTTTACATCTTGCTGGTGTTGAAAAGAATGTTTTTTAACCAGGCTTGGATGAATAAAAGCCTCAATTTAAAACATCATTTTGCCAAACCACTGATTAATTTGTGGGGGTCCACTACAGGCAATATCACTGTGCCAAGGGAAGTGCCCTGTGTTCTGATATAAATAATTCCCCGAATGGTTGAAAATGCAATACCAACAAGGGTTGCACCAAGTAATCCGTCAATCCTAAGTTCATCTTTTTCAAGTGGTGTTTTTTCTTTGTTTTGATCAATGAAGTCTTCTAAATTTTCCACTTTCATTATGACATCATGCGTATACGATCCCTTTACAGGTAAAATATTTTCATTTTCGTCTATTGCATCGATCTTCACCACCAGTTTAATGCCAACAAGTTTTTGTTCAACATCGTAACCTGTGCCAATTTCAAAATTGAAATGATGGCCTGCTATGAGGTTTTGGTCTATATCTTCGGAGGACTCAATATTTCCTTTAAGAGTGGTAATACTTACCACCTTGATTTTTTCAGGATCAATTTTTCTTTCTGAACTCATAGTGCTATAGCATCTTCTTGTGGAGCAGTCTTAAACATATGAACAACATTTGTATATCGAATGGATGTTGGTATAACTTTTTCTCTTTTCTCTATTAAATAAAACCACAAAAATCAAATTATGAGGTAATTTTTTTGAGATGAAATAATGTAAAAAATTAAGATTTTTCTGAATGTCCTACATCGGCTCAAAAATCTTGTAGCTTATCTTTTCATGGCGATCCTTTCCTAGGAAAGATCGGTATATGAAACTTCGATCCATGACATCTGCTTACCTCGTGTAATTGCTGGCTTTACTCTTCAAATGCTAAATCAAATGCCTCACCAACATTTTCTTATATTTCTTTCCCATTCCTAAAGTAATTGCCATAGGGTTCTTAATGATTAACTCGCCCTTTTTTAAACTTGCTATTGCTTCCTTTATTTCCTGAAATTCTTTGCCACCTACACCAAACAAGTCCCTTATCACACCGTCATTAATTGACTGTTGTTTCATAATAAGTGGATATTGTGCATTCGCATAGAAATCGAAATAATCACTTTTGAAGCTGTCCATATTTT
>JBBSJX010000120.1:0-10415 GCA_038256825.1 Chitinophagales bacterium | reverse complement strand
ACTGTATCCAAAAGGGTTATAACCATAGCCCATACCATAGCCAAAACTTCGTACCGGGGCATACCTATAAACAGGCGCTATAACCACCCCTTTGCGATCAGAAACCTTACTTCGTGAAGTATATTCCCTAACATTACCTTTTAATTTAGGTTGCGCAAATGAGAAAAGAGTTATTCCTATTCCACACAACAACATCATCAATTGTTTCATTTTTAAATCTCCTTTTTTTTAAAAACTATGTTGCAAAACGTATGCGCAACTTGTACGCCCTCAGCACAATAACTAAACGGTAACAGCCTGTTAGCACACTGTTATAAAAAGTGTTTACCGGGTTTATTTAAAATAAAAATCAACAATAATATGGAGCTGTAAATGAGTACAAAAGAACTGGGTGGTATGCAAATTGCAATTAACTAAACTCAAATACTATTTATGAAAAATATTTTAATTGCTGCTGCAGTAGCAGGCATCGCCGGTGCAATAGCTATTTACCTGGTATCTCTCGATATAATCGATTCAAATGAAACCACCCCGGGAGTGGTACCTACAAATGGTGGAAGAAGCATGTTTCATTCAATGACTTAATGCGATTTTTTTTCAATAATCAATTCTTGTGGTAATAGTTAACTAACCGTTTTACAGTTTATTGTAATCCTGGTAAAAATTCGTGAGAATATTTTTCGTTTTCCTTAAAATAAAAAGGACGCGAATACAATTACATTGCAAGTATTCCCAGGAAGATTACATGCATAATTATCTTCTCGGTGATGCCGTTTACCAAACCCGCAAAAACATGCGGAAGGCCTGGGCTTTCCAAAAGGAAAACAAGCCCGAATATTTAGACTTTGCCTATTTTTCGTTTGTTATTGGAATGACCTTCCAGGTTTCGGATGTAGAAATTAGCGGGCGCCTAACACGACAAACAGCGCTTGTGCACAGCTTACTTTTATTTGGGTTTAATACATTTGTAGTGGCACTCACCATTAATATTATTGCCGGGCTAAAAAATTAGTCCCGTTTTTTTAAACCTTACTTTATAAAAATTTACGAGCTTTTAAAATGACTTTTAAGCAGGAAGTGTATCGCTATTGTACTGATTTAGTAGAAAGCAAAATACGGTTATTGCAAAATACCCTGAAGGACCTGCGTGAAAGCGCCGCGAATGAAACCAAAAGTACTGCGGGTGATAAACATGAAACCGCCCTGGCAATGTTGCAGATTGAGCAAGCTAATACAGGTGCCCAATTACAGGAAGCCCTGAATCAAAACCAACAATTATTTAAAATAAACCCGCAGATAAGCGCAAAGCAGGTGGTTAATGGAAGTTTTATAAAAACCAATAAGGGCTATTTTTTTATAAGTATTGCATTGGGAAAGATAATAATGAAAGACGGGCTGGTAATTGCATTGTCGCCGCAATCGCCCTTAGGTAGTAAATTTTGTGGCCTCTTTGTTAACGAGACCACTGAAATGAACGGTGTGGTTTATAAAATTGAAACTATAGAATAATATCTGCAGGCAATTAAACATCTCAGCAAACCACTTTAATTAAGGTTTAAAAATATTAAATGTAATAGGATGTAAAGTTGCCTGATGTTATACTGTACAAGTGTGCGACGCAACGGCTGCTGAAACCAGTTAAAAAGATGGGTACCAAATTATCTCTTTTTACAAGCAACCTTTAAACAATATTTTTGATTTTATTAGGCAGAATTGGCAATTAAATATTGTGCACCTATTTTTTGTGCTTAATATATTGATTGGCAAGGTTTTTTGTATTTAATACCTGTAACAAATACATTCATGAAGATTATTTATAGAAGTTGTTTGAGTTTAATATTGCTGGCAGCGGGAAACGTAATTTTAGCACAAACCCCTCAGAGAGAAAAATTGCCTGAACACATATTGGTGCCTGCGGGAGCAGAATATAAAATGTCGCCTTCTAAACAAAAAAAATGGGGCAAATTGTATAGGCGGGAATGGACCACACCTGTAACTTTTCCAGTGATTATTTTAGATACTTTTAAAGGAGGCCTTAAACCCATAAAAGCGGGTGGTGGAAACCAAACAAGATCCCTTCATTTAGAAAGTGCTTCAGGAAAGAAATATGCTTTAAGATCGGTAAATAAAACCCTTGGAAAAGTGTTACCTCCCGAATTTTTAGGAACCTTTTTAGAGGATCTTGTAAACGACAAGGTGGCCATGTCGCACCCTTATGCAGCAATTTCGGCGGCATATCTTGCAGAAAGGGCGCATATTTATCACACAATCCCCAGCTTTGTTTATTTACCCAAACAACCGGCAATTGATTCTTTTGAAAAGTTTGGAAACGAGGTTTACCTATTTGAAGAAAAAATTGATGGCAACTGGAAGGATGCCGACAACCTGGGCAATTTTGAAGATTTTCACAGCACCGATAAATTACTTGAAATATTAACCGGCGATAATAAGGCTCAGGTTAATCAAAAGCTATATGTACGCTCCAGGTTGTTTGATATGATTATTAATGATTGGGACCGGCATGAAGAGCAATGGGAATGGGGTGGAAAAAATGTAAACGGTCAAATGCTTTATGAACCAATTCCACAGGATAGGGACCAGGCGTTTTTTAGTTACGATGGTTCAATTTTGAGTTTTCTTTTTTCTGTTGCGGGTTTAAAATATTTTCAACCATTAAGCGGGGAAATAAGAGATGTTAATCAACTTAATTTTGAGCAGCGCAACCTCGATCGGTTTTTTGCCAACCAGATGACTTTAACCGACTGGCAGGCTATTGCAAAAGATTTACAAGCTACACTTACTGATGATGTGATTGATGCTTCACTTAAACAAATGCCCAGAGAGGTTCAAAGTTTATCAGGCAATGATATAGCCAATAAAATTAAACAGCGCAGGGATAAAATGGTGGATTACGCAACCACTTATTACCAGTTTTTAGCAAAAGAAGTTGAGGTGGTGGGAAGTAAAATGGCCGAACAATTTGAGGTTAAAAGGTTAAACGACCATGAAACCGTGGTAAATGTGTTTAGTATTAATAACGGGCAAAAAGGCAGTCTGCCTTTTTATTCAAGAACATTTAATGAGGAAGAAACGGAAGAAGTTCGCGTATATGGTATAAGTGGCAACGACCAGTTTATAGTTGAAGGCCCGGCCAACGGTATTAAGATCAGGTTAATTGGTGGAGATGGAAAAGATACCATGATGCTTACTGGTGGAAAGGTTGATGTGTACGATGACCATAACAATTTTTATAGTTCAAAACAAAATGCAAGACTGCATTTATCAGACAAGGATGACATTCACAAATATGAATTTAAAAGCTATTTGTACGATAAAAAAGGTTTGGCCCCGGTTATTTTTTTTAATAATGAAGACCGTTTACTTGTGGGTTTGGTTTATGGTATAACAAAACATAAATGGAGAAAAGAACCTTTTGCCTATAAATATAATATCGGTGTAAACTATTCCATTTCACAAAAAGGTTTCAGCGTAAATTATAAAGGGCTTTACCCAAACGTTGTTGGCAAATGGGGTTTAGCACTTGCCGGAAGTTGGGATGCCGTAAGATGGACCAACTTTTTTGGTTTAGGTAATGAGTCGAGGTTTACCATAAAAGACATTAACTATTACAGGGCACGCTCCGAAGAATGGATGGGAAAGGTAGGCCTTGCCCGTAAAGTGGGACATAGTTTTATTATAATTAACGGGCTGTATCAGCAGGTACGTATAATAAACGATGCTGATAAATTTACCGGCAAATCTTTAGTAAACATCATCCCGGGTTTATTTAATACAAAAAGGTTTGGCGGGGCCGAACTGTTATACAACCTTCATTTTGTAAACGATTCAACAGTACCTACCAAAGGAATTGTATTTACCGCCAAGGCTGGTTACTTACAAAATTTAAAAGAAAGCAGCCGGTCGGTTGGCGATTTTAATGGAAACCTTAAAATATTTATTCCGCTTGTAGCTCATTTTTCCATCGCCTCTGTTATAGGCGGGCATACGGTAACCGGCAGTCCTGAGTTTTACCAGTATGCATCGTTAGGTGGTGGACAGGATGTGCGAGCTTTCAGGCAAAACCGCTTCTGGGGTAAAACATCATTTTTTGCCAGTAACGAATTGCGATATATCAAAGATGTAAAGAGTCATATTTATAATGGTAAAATTGGTTTGCATACTTTTTTTGATAATGGCCGCGTTTGGTTACCGGGCGAAAATTCAAACGTGTGGCATTCAGGTTATGGGGTAGGTTTTTTGTTATCGCCATTTAATAAAATACTTGCAGATGTATCGTATGGTATGTCGAAAGACGAGAACTTGTTACAGCTAAGATTAACCTTGCCTATAAGGTAAATAACAAGGTGTTAAGCGCCTTTTAAAATAAATTCCATGTCGAACGTTGGAAAATTCAGTTGTTCGGTATGGAATTTTATATTTGAATAAGATCCACTTCAACAATGTAAATTTTTATCCACCTATGGATGCAAATCACCCCAATTACAATCTTACAGAAAGTAAAACAGAAGGCTATTTCAACGAAAACTTTATTAACCCGTTGCCCAGGGCAGTTATCAGGAACAATACTCCGATACTGCTGGACGGTGAATGGGATTTTGAAATTGATCCCAATAATGAAGGCCTGGCATCAGAATGGCAAAACGGCCATCAATATAACCAAATTGCCAATTGGCCCGGTAGTATTGAAGAACATATTTCCACGGGTGGATCGGAACTAAAAAAATGGCATGATAAGATAGTTGTTTGGTATGAGCGAACTTTTCCCTTACCCCAACAAGATCAGAATGAACGGGCTAATCATAGCATGTTACAGCTAACCTTTGGTGCCTGTGGGTATGAAACACAGGTTTGGTTAAATGGCCATTTACTAAGCACGGTTGATGGTGAAGACGTTCATGTGGGTGAATACACCTCCTTTTCGTACGAATTGGATGAAAAATTTTTACAGGCCACCAACAGGTTAACGGTGCGCATCGCCGATACCATGGATGCGGATATTCCCCGAGGCAAACAGGAATCTTTTGTTTATAAAAGAGGCGGTATCTGGTACCAGACCTACAGTGGGGGGGTGCGTAGTGTGTGGCTGGAGACCGTTGAAAGAAATCGCCTGCGCTCAAGAGTTGGTGTTGTAAGTATTGTTGAAGATAACCGGGTGCGCTTTAACCTTACCACCCGTATTCACGATCCAGGGGTTTATACTATTCGTTTAAAAATATACAACCGCAAACAGTTATCGGGCAAGCCTTTGGCTGCCGATGAATTTGTTATGAACCTGGTGGAGGGGCAAAAACAACAACGTTTGGTAATCGAAATTCCTGATGCCCAATTATGGTCGCCAGCCAATCCGCATTTATACGTTTTGATTGCGGAACTGGTGGATGCCCAGGGCTATGCCGCTACCATTGAAACGCATTTTGGCCTGCGCAAAATTGAAGCACGGGGCTGTTGTATCTATTTAAACCACTATAAAGTTTACCTGGATGGAATTTTATACCAGCCGGGTAATGCCTCATATGAACAAATAAAAAAACACATGCTGGCAATGAAGGAACTGGGTTGCAACATGGTGCGCATTCATATTGCCGGTGTTGATCCGCGCATTTACAACCTTGCCGATAAAATTGGTTTATTGTTGTGGGTAGAAGTGCCCAGTCCGCACAGTTCCACCATGAAGAGCCGTCAGAACCACAAGGAAGAATTGCTTAGGATGCTGGCACTTATAGGCACCCATCCATCGGTGGTTATATGGAGTTTGTACAACGAAGACTGGGGGGCGCAGGATATAGCCACCAACCCGGATACACGCAATTACATAATAGATATGTATCATTTCATGCAGATAAATTTCCCCCAGTTTTTAGTGGTGGATAACGATGGCTGGCAACACATTTCATTTGAGGGCAGACTAAAATCTGATTTGCTGACAGCTCATTTATATACCCCCGAAATTAACCGGTGGAAGGAATTGCTGGGCGAAATTACATCAGGCAAAATGGACGGAGTGGCCGCTTTTCCATTGGTGGTGGGCGACCCCTATTTTTTCCGCAGGCAGGTTCCAATTGTAATCAGCGAATGGGGCGGTTTTGGGTTTCCTGATTATGGTGGCCCCAATACAGACGAGGAACGGGCCGACCAGATAAAGATTTATAAAAAGGAGTTGCGTAGGCACCCTATTGCCGGCGATGTTTATACACAGGCCACCAATATTGAAGATGAACGCAACGGGTTGATTGATTTTGAAAGCGGCCAGCTAAAAGTACCGGCAGGTTTACTACAGTCATCTATATAGTTATCTCAAAATTAAAATTATTGTGGACCCAACATCATAGCTTTTATCTACATCGTTGCGTCGCACTCGTGTACTTTTAATACTTTATGCAGCTAATTCATTTTGTATTTTTATTCACCCAAACATTTATAATATTGTTTGGGGCTTCCAATACAATTTTATAAAAACTCGCTGCCGAATCCTTGATAGGTAATTGGTAATGTTGCTGGCTTAGTGGCACTTCTGCTACCAGCTTGTATTCATCGGCCTGGCCCGTTTTATAATAGTTGGTGGTAGCAACTTTAATTTTCACAGTTCCCCACTGTTCCAAAGCTCTCCACGAAACATCAATTGCGTTGGGAACCTGGTATGCCTGTGCATGCACAATCGAAACGGGTCCCATCATTGGTATTCCATCAACTTCACGAAGGTCGTTTATTGGAATTTTTACATTTAAAAAGCGGGCTATTGTTGGCATAATATCCACAATTGCCGGGGTATAATAACGGGTATAATTATTCAGTTTATTGTAGTTGGTAACCATCCAGGTGGTGCGTTGCCTCAGGGATTGCCCGCCATGACCCTTTCCTGTTTGCTCGTCACGCCCATGATCGGTAGTAATTACGATCAGCCAGTCTTCTTTAAAATTTTTTTGGCGATACTGTATTGCCTCCCAAATATTTCCAACCTGTTTATCCATCAATATTACTGCCTCGTCCAGTTCTTTACTATCCCCAAATTTATGTGCTACATCATCAGTGTATTCCAGGTAAACCCACGATAAATCAGGCGCTTTATTTTGAATTGTTTGAGCCGCATCACTGGTTACTTTTTCATCAATCAAATGCATGTACTGCCCTTGTTTGTCGTGCGGAAAATTAATGGTATCCAGTTCATACCCATCAAAGGCATAATCAACTTTAATATTTCCTGCTTCGGGTAAACCATCACCAACCAGCTTTGTGCGGTTATCGGTCCAGCTTGAAAATACGGCTACTTTTTTTAAAGGATATTGATTTTTCAGCAGCCTGAAAATATTTTTATAGTGATAGTTTGGTTCTTTAATATCGTTACCCCAAACATTGTGTTTGTTAACCCAGGTTCCCGTAAGTAAACTATTATATCCCACGGCCGATATAGTAGGCGTTTCGGAATAGCCATTTTTTTCTCCCCCTACAGTGGCCCGTAAATATTTGCCGCTTTTGGCAATAGCATCCAGGCTGGGGGTTGATACCCGTTCCAATACATCGGCAGGTATGCCATCCACAATAACAAAAACTACTTTTTTACTACCAGGTTGTGCCAGAACCATTTTACTTGCTAAACAAAAAATAAGGAAGAAGTATTTGAACATTTTAATTGATATTTAGAAAGCTAAACATTTTGTATTGCTGAAGTTATTGTTGTGGTACAAGTGTGCGACGCAACAAAAGTAACATCACCGGGCTGCAGCCGGGTTCATAAAAATATAAATGAATGCATAATTACAACTTAATACCTTAATCACTATTTAATACAAAACGGTATTTTACCATCATAATTAAAAGCATGAAGAAGCCCATTTTACTTTCCTTTTTATTCAGTCTTTTGTTTATATCCTTTACGGGTTATGCTCAAAACCCGTGGCAAGTAGTAAAAAAAGAGTTGTTGTTTACCAATCCTCCTTTTCCCGAATGCCATGCATCCACCCTTATAGAGGTGAAGCCCGGAAAATTACTGGTTGCCTATTTTGCCGGCGCCGACGAGGGCAGTAAAGATGTTGGGATCTGGTTATCGGAAAGTGACAACGGACAGTGGAAAAAACCACGCCTGTTATTTGAAGGAGTGATAAACGATACTTTGCGCTACCCCTGCTGGAACCCCGTTTTATTTAAACCCCAGGGCGGAAAACTAACCTTGTATTATAAAGTGGGGCCATCGCCACGCGAATGGTGGGGTATGGTTAGTACCTCGGCAGATAATGGCAAAACCTGGGCGGCGGCCAAAAGATTACCTGATGGGGTTTTGGGCCCCATAAAAAACAAACCTGTTCAATTGGCCGATGGCACCATCCTATCGCCATCAAGCACCGAAACCCGCCAAAACTGGAAGGCTCATGTTGAGCGCTCAACCGATAAAGGCAAAACCTGGGAAATTATTCCCGTGGACCAGGCATCAGCATTCCAGGTTATACAGCCAACTTTTTTAACCTATCCCGGCAATAAAATTCAAATGCTTTGCCGTAGCAAAAGCGATCATATAGTGCAGGCTTTTTCTACCGATAATGGTAAAACATGGGGAGCCCTGTCGACCCTTAGCCTGCTTAACCCCAACTCGGGCATTGACGGAGTAACCCTAAAAAACGGTTGGCAAGTACTGGTGTACAACCCAACAACCCGGGGTAAAGAATGGATGCATGGCCGGGGCGATTTAAACGTAGCAATTTCCAAAGACGGCGAAAACTGGACCGATATTGCTGAACTGGAGCATGGCGACGATAGTAAGGAGTTTAGTTACCCGGCGGTAATTGAAGGAAGCAACGGCCAGGTTTTTATTACCTACACTTACGACCGGAAAAATGTAAAATTTGTTGTTTTGCAACAAGGGGCAAAATAATAATACGCATTCACCTAACCAGTTAAAAACCACTATAGTTCCTTAATGAAAAAATTACTTTTAGCTACCGAAACCGAGTTGGTAGTTTGCGGTCAAAGCATGCGGTTTAATGGCTACAATGCCAGCGACCTGGCACCAAAAGTTCAAATGGCGCTTTCGGCAAAAACAACCTTGTCAAAATATCAAACCCTTGGTTATGTGGTGTTTGAGATTAACGAAAAAGAGTAAGGGAGACTTGGTATTTGTAAATTGATGTTGACCGCCCCCTTCACTCACTTGTAGGGCAAATTTTTATACGCAACATCCTTTGACCGATAAACTCTTAATTACAATCATGCTGCAGCATAAAGTATATTGAGTACAAGGATGCGAACCGCCGGTAGTGGGTCTGGCTGCAACGGACGATGAGTAAAGATTCGACTGCCTGCTAACAAAAAAACAATCTTATACCTAAAGCTTTCGCTGCAAAAGATTACTTAAAGCTAATGGCAACATTTCGGTAGCTACCGCAGATGCCTTTACTTTGCACAAAATCGTCCTTTTAAAGACAAAATACCGAGTTATAGTTATGATAAATGAATACATGTGCATTAATGATGTGTTTACCAGCAATCAAAAATCAATTTTTGAAAACCTGCCGGTAAAGGGCGAAATGTACACTTTAAAAGAAATTGTGGAAAGCCCTATTGACGGTAAAAAAGGGCTGGTATTTTATGAGCTTCAAAATCCTACCCATCCCAATGGGCAGGAATATTCTTTCAGGCCCAGCAGGTTTAAGTTGGTTGATGTGCAGGAAATTGAAGAACTGGTAGAAGTAGATGAGCAAAAAGTTACAACCAAAAATATATGACGCTAAGGCATACCATCCTTTTCATCCCCAAAGGTGAAAAGGATGTTGTAAGCATTGAGATTTTTGTTTTAAACGAAGAGGGCGATACTACCGGCTACTGGAATATTGATGAAAACAAGGTGCTGCTTTCTCCATCGCATTATGCTGATTTTAGAAAGTGCCAAACCCAGGCAGCACAAAAAAAGTTTTTTAATCAGCTTATAAAAGTCAGCAACCGGTTGATCTGACTTTTCAGCCCTAAAAAGTTGCTGCTATTCATGAAAGTTTTATTATTTGTTTTATTTAATGGTGTGCTGGCAGCACAGGCGCAGGTGGCTTACAATAACCTGTACAGTTCATCGCAGTTTGCAACTACGGTACTTGACGATAATCTTCCCTTTGCCAAAAGAATATTATTTCAACGCAATACCGGTATGGTATTAGGATTACAAAGGGGAAAATACGCCAATATTGAACTGGGCGGCGAAGCCCATTGGAGAAAAATAAGCCTTACAAATCCTCACATCATTGGTGCAACCGCCAACCTTGAATATAATTTTGAAAAAAATGTGTTGGGCTATAAGGCCGGGGCATGGATGAAACGCGGCCGGGTTAACCTTACTTATGGCGCCAACATTAGTTATTATACCAACTTTAATGATGGCCACCGTTTTGGTGTTGGCCCTTCTATTGGTTTCAGGT
>JBBSJX010000119.1:0-10446 GCA_038256825.1 Chitinophagales bacterium | reverse complement strand
AGGCAAATCATTTCATTGGTTCCCTTGCGCAACACGGTTTTGTTTCCACTCTTGTCAAATGAATAAACGGTTGCACTATCACGTAATTCAGCCGGTGCAGCCAAAACTGCCAACTTAATCATCACTTCTTTTGAAGGAGCAGTTTCCTGGGATTGAAGGGTAAAACATGTACCGATTAAAAATGATAAAAACATTAATGGCTTCATAATAATAGATTTAAAAAGTAACTAATTTATTGAAAAATTGTCCAAATCATTTGTTTTTAAAGTTAGCAGATATATAATAACATCAGCTATTAGAAAAAAGGTTATTGCTATTATAGTTACTGATGATTAATTAATATTGCGCTTTTAGAAGTGCCGATAAACTGTTTCAATTATTTTTTATGCCCGAATTTTTAATAAACGTTGCCCAGATTGAAGAGTTACAGATGATTAACGACAAAGATGAACTGGAAAAAATATTTAACCGTGCAAAAAGCATGGTTATACAGGGTGGAACAATGGTTTTAGCCAGAAAATTAAAAGACGGGAAAATGGAGCGGTTTGACGAAATTACGACCGAAGCTGATTTAGCAGCCTATAAAAAAGGTGTGTTTAAATATTTGTAGACACACCTTACTAATTATTATAAAATATTAGCCAACCACCTGCAGTTTTAAATGGTGGGGAAAGTCCCAAACCAGGGTACTGGCTCCCAGGATGGCAGCATCCGCTTCGTTTAATTCGCTGAAAATAATTTTTACTTTGTTTTTATAAAGGGGCAATACATTTTTTTCGAGGTGTTCTCTTGTTGGCTGTAAAAACAAATCACCTGCTTTAACTACACCACCAAATAATACAATGGCTTCGGGCGACGTTGCCATTACAAAATTTGCCAATGCTTCGCCCAAAATCTGGCCGGTAAAGCGATACACTTCAATACAAATTTTATCGCCTAGCTTGGCACAATCATACACCAGCCTTGAGTCAATTTTTGATGGATCGTATTGGCGCAGCAAACTATCCTCATCACTTTCTTCCAACATTTCAAGCGCTGTAAGTACCACCCCTGTAGCAGAAACATAAGATTCCAATGACCCTAACAAATCTGTTTTCCAGTGTTTTCTACCTCCCCTTACAATAATGGTATGCCCTAACTCACCGGCGTAGCCATCCTGCCCATACACCAACTGACCGTTACATACAATACCGCTGCCCATGCCGGTGCCGAGGGTTATCATTACAAAATCCTTGTAGCCTCTTGCAGCACCATAAGTCATTTCGCCCAATGCCGCAGCGTTGGCATCGTTGGTTAACAGGCAAGGGAGCCCAAATTTTTCGGAAATCAGTTTTGCTAAAGGCACCACCCCATTCCACCTTAGGTTGGGTGCATATTCAATAATACCCTTAAAATAATTGGCGTTTGGTGCGCCAATACCAATGCCTATAATTTTACCATGTTTTTTATAGGTTTCAATTATAGGCATTATGTTTTCGTACAGTTCATCAATATAAGGCTCAACGAAATCGTACCCGTCGGTTCTTATTTTTCCTTTTAATAAAATTTCTCCCCTGTGGTTTACGATCCCAAATTCTGTATTTGTACCCCCAATATCAATTCCTATAGCAAGGTTTGGAGAAATATTATCCATGTATTTTTCTGCGTTTTAAGAAGGGCAAATTTATAAACCAAAATAATTTTTAAGGTTTTTTTTATTATTTTCAAGCTCCCCTTTAATTTCTGCTTAACATTATATAAATGGCAATGGTTACGATAACCAATAATAATCCCACTTGTTTTGCATACTTCCAGGGTGTAATATTTACTTCGCCGGTATAAGTTGGGGTATAAGGATTTTTGTTTTTATAAAAGTAGGATACGCCCAGCATTACCAGTATGTTTAACACAAACTCAATACCCCAAATGTGTACAAAGTGTATGTTTACTACATCTTTAAAAACAAAAGAAGTGAGTATATAGAATATTAAACCCGTAAACACCGCCACCTTGGCGCCTGCTGCCGAAATGCTTTTTATAAAAAATCCACCAATAAGTATAGAAGCAATGGGTATAAAGAAAATACCATTTAACTCCTGCAATAATTGATACAAACCCTGTGGTGCCCTACCCACCAACGGTGCAGCAAGTATGGAAAAAACAGCCATAGTAACAGTGGTCCACTTACCTATACGAACCAATTTACGCTCACTGGCCTGTGGATTTACCTGGCGCTTATATACTCCAAGACTAAAAAGAGTTGCAGCACTGTTTAATACGGCATTTAGCGTACTTAAAACCGTACCCATTACCACCGCGGCAAAAAAGCCAACCATACTTACAGGTAAAACTTTTTTAACCAGGTTTGGATAAATGGTATCCTGGCTACCATATAAAGAATCGCCAAAATAATAAAAGCCGATTACACCAGGCAATACAATTATTATAGGCATTAAAATTTTAAACACGCCCATTAACAACATTCCTTTTTGGGCTTCCTTCAGGTTTTTTGCGCCAAGGGCTCTTTGAACAATTACCTGGTTCATACACCAAAAATAAACCTGGTTAATAACCAGGCCGGTAAACAAAGTACCAAAGGGCAATACGGAATCCTTGCTACCAATAGGGTTAAATTTTTCAGGAGCATGATTGTACACTTTGCTCAAACCCGATGCTACATTACTATCGCCAATATTATAAAGGGCTAGTATTGGAATGATTAAGCCTCCTAAAAACAAACCAATACCATAAATCGCATCTGAATAGGCAATGGCTTTTAAACCTCCAAAAATTGCATAGAGCGAACCAATAACACCGATTGCTACAATCAGGTACCAGGTAGATTCTTCTTTGGTAATGTTTAGTTTTTCCGAAATATCAAACAGGGTTTCCATGTTTAATGCTCCGGTATACAACACCACCGGCAACAACGTAACTACAAACGAAACCAACAGCAGCAGATTAACAATGGTGTGTGTAGCTTTATCAAACCGAAGTTCTAAGTATTGCGGGATTGTTGTTAGCCCCATTTTTAAATAACGCGGAATAAAATACAAAGCACCTGCAACTAGCGCAAGTGCCGATGTTACTTCCCAGGCCATTACAATAAACCCATTTCTATAGGCCGAACCATTCATACCCACCAGGTGCTCGGTACTTATATTTGTCAGCAACATGGAGATGGCAATTAGTGGAGCACCGAGCGAACGGCCTCCAAGAAAATAACCAGATGCCGTATCAAAACTCGTTTTACGCAGTTTGTACCAAGAGTAAAATCCAACCAGCAGGGTAAAACCCACAAAACTGATAAGTGAAATGTTCATGAAAGAAAAATTTTTAAGTTAGCAGGGTTAGATATGGCAATTAAATTATTCAGGAATTTAAAAGAAATCCAAATTATGGATTCATTGTCATCATTTTTAAATTGATGTAGTACAACGGAAAATTTTTTTTTGGTAGCCAGCTTTAATAGTAACAGGAGCAGTTGTTGCGTCGCACTCTTGTACGGCAAATCAATAGGCAACAGTAATTAAAAACACCTTTCTTAAACCCAACTATTAAAACCACCTCCTGACTTTTTGTTTGTAATCCCTATAGGCTTTACCAAACGTGCGTTCAAGGTATTTTTCTTCGCGATGAATAATGAAAAAGTTTACCAGTAAAATTAATAAGGGTATAAAAATAAACGTCCACCAGCTACCATGCCAAAACGCAAAAGCCACATAAAAACACAACAATCCAACATACATTGGGTTGCGGCTAATGGTATATATACCGGCTGTTTGCAAACTGGTGGCAGGCTTAATAGTAACCATGGAATTTTTTGTTTTTCTAAACTGGCGAACGGCAGGCGCCATAAACAAAAGGCCGGTTACCAAAAAAACCCATCCTAAAATAGAAGAAAGCGTAGAGGTAAAAAATTGCGGGTATATGGGCAGCCTTTGCTGAAGCGCAGGAGCTATAAAAAAGATTAATACATACAACAGCGGTGGTGGAAAATAAATGCCCGGATGATCTTTAGCCTTCAGCTTTTTAAACCATTTCATTGCGGTAAAATAATAAATTTATTAAAGTTTAGCCTGGCAATTTAAAGCACAAAATTTTTAATTTGAACTAAACCAAATTGTATTCCAGTTATCAACCCAATTAAAATAGCTCCATAAAGAATTAAAAGTAAAAGAGTGCGAACCGACGGTAGTCGGTCAGGCACCAAGCAAAGCCTCCTGGTGTTTCAAATGCCGGTTACCAAAAGTGATGTTATAGTTGTACATGTTTATGCTGCCAGTAGGCTTGCGTTTTACAAGCATTTTAAAGTGGAATGTAACAATTTAAACGACGCTACCTTTTTTTAAAGAAAAACCATATTTTAACAGGCAAATTGTTTACTAAAAATTTTAAAGTTATGAAACTGCCTGTTTTAATATTACTGACTGTGGCTGCATTTATAACTGCAGGAGCGTACAAATCTATTAAAACACCCGTATCCAAAGTTGCCATACTACAAAATGTTACTGATCAAAAGCAATTTACCATAAGGTGTTCCCCTCTTTACATTCCAGGCGACGAAGATGCTATACCCGCATTAACCGGCTGGGGTAAATATAGCTGGAAGGTTACCACACCATCGGATAGTGCCCAGTTTTATTTTAACCAGGGTATCAATATGTACTATGCCTTTCACATAATTGAGGCAAGGGCATCGTTTGACAAAGCAACCCGGTTTGACCCCGAATGTGCAATGGCGTGGTGGGGAAAGGCGTTATCGTTTGGTCCCAACATAAACGATTTTGGATACCAGCGCCCATCAGAGGCTTACCCATCAGCCCTTAAAGCAGCCTTGTTAAAATCCAAAGTTACCCCGGTAGAAAAAGGGCTTATTGAAGCCATGACAGTCCGGTATTCAGATGATACTTTAAAAGAACAGCAGGCCTTAAATACTTTGTACAGCCAGCAAATGAAAACGCTTTACAAAACCTATCCACAAAACGAAAACGTTGCGGCACTCTACGCCGATGCGCTGATGATTTTACATCCGTGGGATTTATATCAACACGATTATCAACCCAAACCTTGGACACCCAAAATCATTTCGGTATTGCAGCAAACTTTTAAATTAAATCCTCAACATCCGGGCGCCAACCATTATTTTATTCATGCTGTAGAAGCCTCGTCCAAACCTGAAGATGCACTTAAGAGCGCTGAATTTTTAAGCTCGGCAATGCCACTGGTTTCGCACCTAACCCATATGCCTTCGCACATTTACATCCGCACCGGCAATTACAATAAAGGGATTACCGTTAACAATCATGCTGTAAGCGGTTACAACCAATACCTGCAATTATTTCCGCCGGTAGAAGAAAACGTTGCGCTCTACGAATTGCATAACGAACATATGCGGGCCAATTGCGCACAGATGGCCGGCAATTATAAAATAGCAATGGAAGCCTCGAATAAACTGGCAAAAAAAATTCCGGCTTTTTATTTAACCATGCCAGGAGCTTTAGGCAATTATGTTCAGTACCTCGATCAGTCGATGCTATTTACTCAAATACGCTTTGGTAAATGGGCCGATATTTTAAATTCTAGTCTTGCAGACACTTTAACCTATACACCTATTTTGCAACATTTTGCCAGGGGTATTGCCTATGCCAGAACCGAAAACATTATGGCCGCCAAAACTGAATTGGAAAAGATGAATATCAAAATGGACAATGCCGTTTTAAAAGAACCATTAGCACCATTTAACTCGGCCTATGATGGCGCTATTATTGCCCACCTGCTTTTACAAGGAGTAATTGCCGAGGAACAAAATGACTATTTAAATGCCATTAAATTATTTACAAATGCTGTTGAAAAGGAAGATCATTTAATTTATACCGAACCCCGCGACTGGTTATTACCAACCCGCCAATACTTAGGCAATTGCCTGTTAAAAGCGGCAAAATATTCTCAGGCAATAGCAGTTTTTAACCAGGACCTGCAAATCAATCCTAATAATGGCTGGGCATTAACCGGCCTGGCAAAAGCGTACAAAACATTAAATAATAAGAGTGCTTTAGCTATTGCCCGTAAGCGTTTGAATACTGCGTGGATCATTAAGGATGTTCCCATTGCTGCAGCTGTATTTTAAAAGTATAACAACAAGATTTAAATTTTTGTCCTGCCTTTTCATCAACCTGCAACATTGTTGCAGCCTTGACCGACTTTCGACGGTTCGAACTCTTGTACTGCAAACCTTTATGGATCTTTTATAGAAACCAGTAACTGCCTCCCATTCAATTTCTCACATAGAACGAGTATCAGGTTTTGCATTTTACAAAACAACTATTTTTGCAGCCATAAACTTTTAAAAGTAATGAGTGCTACGCTGCAGCAATTAAAAAAGGAACTGGAAGGTGAACTACATTTTGATAAGCAGATGCGAATATTGTATTCAACAGATGCTTCTGCCTACCGCGAAATGCCGTTGGCTGTGGCAATCCCCCAATCAGTATCGGATCTTAAAAAATTAATTGCTTTTGCACATGCACAAAAAACTTCTTTAATACCACGTACCGCCGGCACCAGCCTCGCTGGCCAGGTAGTGGGTAACGGGATAGTTGTTGATGTTTCAAAACACTTTACCCAAATTATAGAACTGAATACAGAAGAAAACTGGGTCAGGGTACAGCCGGGTGTCATACGCGATGAGCTAAATATGTTTCTGAAACCGCACGGTTTATTTTTTGGACCTGAAACATCCACTGCCAACAGGGCTATGATGGGTGGAATGGTAGGCAATAACTCCTGCGGATCTAATTCGGTAGTATATCGCAGTACCCGCGAACATTTACTTGAAGTAAAAGCTTTATTAAGCGACGGCTCCGAAGCAACTTTTAATACTACCGACCTTGAAACCTTTCACCAAAAATGCGAGGGCCATACTTTAGAAGCATCTATTTATAAAACAGTTCGCAAACTATTGAGCAACTACGACAACCAGGAGGAAATACGAAAAGAATTTCCTAAGAAAAGTGTAGAGCGCCGCAATACCGGTTATGCGGTGGATATGTTATTGGATACTGCACCTTTTACAGCCGGTGGCCCCGATTTTAATTTCTGCCAGCTCATTGCAGGTTCCGAAGGCACTTTGGCCTTTATAACCGAAATAAAACTAAACGTGGTTCCGTTACCGCCAAAGGAAGCTGGATTATTGTGTGTTCATTTTAACTCCATTGATGAAGCCCTGAGGGCAAACCTTATTGCATTAAAATACCGGCCCAGCGCCAGCGAGTTAATTGATCATTATATTTTAGAATGTACCAAAGACAATATTGAACAAATAAAAAACCGCTTTTTTGTACAGGGCGATCCGGGTGCCATATTGGTGGTGGAATACGCCCGTACCAACAAAGAAGAAGTAACTGAAATAGCCAAAAATGTGGAGGCCGACATGCGGGCAGCCGGTTTAGGTTATCATTTTCCTTTATTGTTTGGCGACGATACCAAAAAAATATGGACCCTGCGCAAAGCGGGCCTGGGCTTACTCAGCAATTTACCCGGCGATGAAAAAGCGGTACCCGTTATTGAAGACACCGCTGTTGACGTAAATGATCTGCCGGCCTATATCAGGGATTTTAATGTAATTCTTAAAAAATACGATCTCCATTCCGTTCACTATGCACATGCTGGCTCCGGCGAAATTCATTTACGTCCCATCATCAATTTAAAAACGGTTGAGGGTAATCAACTCTTTCGCAGCATAGCGGAAGAAATAGCCACCTTGGTTAAAAAGTATAATGGCTCCTTAAGTGGCGAGCACGGGGATGGACGATTACGGGGAGAATTTTTAAAACAAATGGTTGGTGAAAAAAATTATGCGCTTTTAAAAGAAATAAAAAAAACATGGGACCCACATAATATTTTCAATCCCAATAAAATTGTGGATACGCCCTCCATGAATACCATGTTGCGGTACACCCCGGGGCAAAAAACACCGGCGTTTAAAACCATTTTTCGCTACCACAACCAGGATGTTTTACAACATGCTGAGCAATGCAATGGTTCGGGCGACTGCCGCAAAACCGAATTGAGCGGCGGCACCATGTGCCCCTCATTTATGGCTACCCGTAACGAGAAGGATACTACCAGGGCAAGAGCCAATATATTGCGTGAGTTTCTCACCAATTCAGACAAATTAAATCGTTTTGACCACGAAGAAATTAAAGAGGTGATGGACTTGTGCCTGAGTTGTAAAGGTTGTAAATCGGAGTGCCCCAGCAATGTGGATATGGCCAAACTAAAAGCTGAATTTTTACAACAGTATTATGATGCCAATGGGGTTCCTTTACGTTCCAAACTTATTGCCAACTTTACTAACTCCGCTAAAATGGGTGCCTTGATACCGGGCATGTACAACTTTGCAATGACCAACAAAAGTATTAGTGGGCTGGTTAAAAAAATGGCAGGTTTTGCTGCAAAGCGCTCCATGCCAACCCTCCATAAAACAACTTTACATAGCTGGTTTAAAAAACACAAGGCTACAACCAAGGCTACAACACTTACAAAACTGGTTTACCTTTTTTGCGATGAGTTTACTAATTACAACGACACCGAAATTGGCATTAAAGCCATATTGTTGTTGGAAAAATTAGGTTATGAAGTGCGTATTCCAGAACACATAGAAAGTGGCAGGGCCTGGCTATCAAAAGGGTTGTTGCGAGAAGGTAAAAAAATAGCACAGAAAAATGTTTCGTTGCTTGCGCCCATCATAAACAATGAAGCTCCACTTATTGGAATTGAGCCCTCGGCTATACTAACTTTTCGCGATGAGTATGTTGATTTGGTGGATGATGACCAACTGGAGGCGGCCAGAAATCTGTCATCGAATGTGTACCTGGTTGATGAGTTTCTCACTAAAGAAATTGCCAGGGGCAACATTAAAAAGGAACAGTTTACCAACGAAACAAAAACCGTAAAACTGCATGGCCATTGCCAGCAAAAAGCCTGGAATGCTTTTAATGCTTCCGTAAATATTTTGTCCTTACCACAAAATTATACGGTTGAAACCATACCATCAGGTTGTTGTGGAATGGCAGGATCGTTTGGGTACGAAAAAGAGCATTACGATATATCCATGCAAATTGGCGAGCTGGTTTTATTTCCGGTTGTTCGTAATGCCGGCAATGATGTTATAATTGCTGCTCCCGGTACCAGTTGCCGCCACCAGATAAAAGATGGAACCGGCAGCGTAGCCAAACACCCGGTTGAAATTTTATACGAAGCACTGGTATAACTAATTTCAACTCCCCTATTACCCTTTAAACAGCAGCTACTTTATGGTCGAAAATTTAACCACCCTTCAATGGATTATTGCTTTACTGGCAGCATTGTTTGTAGGGTTAAATAAGTCGGGCCTGTCGGGTATTGATGTGATCATTGTAACGTTGCTCATTTTTCTTTTTGGCGGCCGGGCCTCCACCGGAATTTTAATGCCTTTATTGATAGCCGGTGATATTATGGCTGTTTTTTATTACCATCGCCACGCCCAGTGGAAATACATGAAAATATTATTGCCCTGGATGATTGGCGGCGTTTTAGTGGGCGTTTATTTTGGTAAAGATCTTCCTGAAGAAACTTTCAGGCAGTGGATGTCGGCAATCATATTTGGCACCACCATACTCATGTTCTGGTGGAACACCCGCAAAACGCAAAAGGTGCCCAACAATAAACCTTTTGCCGCAACCATGGGTTTTGCCGCCGGTTTTACCACCATGGTAGGCAATCTTGCAGGTGCCTTTTCAAATATTTATTTCCTGGCAATGAAGTTGCCTAAGCAAAATTTTATTGGCACCGCCTCGTGGTTGTTTTTAATTATAAACCTGGTTAAGTTGCCCTTTCACATTTTTGTTTGGGAAACCATTGACATGCAAACCCTGGCCATCGACCTACGGTTGTTGCCAGCCATTATTGTTGGTTTTTTAATTGGAGTTGGCATCATTAAAAAAACACCGGATATCTTTTTTCGCAAAATGATTTTGGTACTTACCGCTATTGGGGCAATCGTTCTGTTTTTCAGGTAAATGCCTTTCTGTTTTTATGGACCAGGCTATTTTACTACTATTTAGCTTCCGTTGCTGCCTGACCGACTACCGGCGGTTCGCACTCGTGTACCTACCGTGTGTAAGGTGTGAGGTTCAGATTTAAAATTTCATAAATAGAAAACGGCTATTTGCTCCAGAGGAGCATCCTGTTTATAGTAAATTTTGAATTTAAAATTCTTCGGCTCCGTAGGTGCCACCTGTAATTAAGTAATAAGGAAGCACTTACGGAGCTTGGATAATAGTTTTTAACCCAGATTGCAGTTAACCGGATTGTAATAGGCGTAGTTGCTGGGTTTCATCTTTTTTGGGTTCCGGTTTGTGTACTACAGATTTTCTTTTGGTGAAGGGTTGGTGCTTTAGTTTTAAGAGGTTGTAGATGTTCGTT
>JBBSJX010000118.1:0-10533 GCA_038256825.1 Chitinophagales bacterium | reverse complement strand
TGTAAGAGCTATTTTAATGCTGGCAATTCAATCATTACCCAATGGCATATGAAATTGAAATAATACTAAATCGCCAATTGGCCGATTGTTTGTCGATACCTGTTTTTTTAACCGATACCATAGGTAACCTTATATTTTACAACGAACCTGCTGAAGTTATACTGGGAAAGCGTTTTGAAGACACCGGCGAAATGCCTGTGGAGGTATGGTCCAAAATATTTAAAACCAATGATGGTAATGGAAACCCCATTCCGCCAGAGGATTTACCGTTGGTAAAAACTTTAAAAGATTGCTTTCCTTATCATAAAACTTTCTGGATAGAAAGTCTGAAAGGACAATCTGAAAAAATTTCTTTAACCTCATATCCCATTCTTGGCCGGACCGGAAAATTTTTAGGTGCCGTAGCCATTTTTTGGACACCTAAAGAATAATGAAAGTAACCTTATGGGGCGTTCGTGGTTCCATACCCACGGCTGACCCCGATACCAAACATTATGGAGGAAACACCTCGTGCATAGAAGTATCACAGGATGGGTGGACTCTTATTTTGGATGCGGGATCGGGTATGCAACGTTTAAATGCAAGCCTCAATATTAAAAGCAAACGTGTAGATATTTTATTAACCCATCTTCATTTTGACCACATACAAGGTTTGGGATTTTTTAAACCATTGTTCAATCCTGAAATGGAAATACACCTTTGGGGACCTGCAAGCGCCAACCAAAGTTTACGCGACAAACTTATTCGTTATTTTTCGCCACCCTTATTTCCTTTATTTTTTAGGGATATTCCCTGCAAACTAGTTTTACATGAAGTTGAAAATGGGCGGTTTACTATTGGACCTTTTAAAATTACCTCACGGTATGTTACCCACCTGGGCCCCACCATTGGTTACCGAATTAAAGACCGGCATTCGGTATTATGTTATATACCCGACCATGAACCGGCATTAGGGGCAAAAGGTTTGTTACGCGATTTAAAATGGGTATCGGGTAGCGACCTGGCTTTATATGCGGACCTGATGGTGCATGATGCACAATATTCTACTGAAGAGTATAAGGATAAATTGGGCTGGGGCCATTGCTCAATGCAGGATGCTGCACAGTTTGCTTTACAGGCAGGAGTAAAACATTTATTGTTATTTCACCACGATCCTTCACATACCGACACCCAACTGGAAAAAATATATAGCGAGATTAAATTAAAAAATACTACCAACATGAAGTATGAGTTAGCCGTAGAGGGAATGCATTTTGATCTTTTTTGATTTTCTCCTAAGCTAACCTTTGTTGATGGTTAACAAAGACTTCAAGTTATAACATGGCAGTTTGCTCAAGCTTTGTACATTAGGTTTCCACTTTTAACACAATCATGTTGCTATATGAAAATGACTTTGAACCGTGCCCCTCTTATTTGTGTATTCGCGTTAACATAACGGTTTTTTTTTTGGACAAACAGTAGGAATTCTAATAGCCATCGTTGTGTCACTCACTTTTACCGCATAATTTTATAGCAGCTTTAATCACATAATTTCTGGTGTTTCAATTTATATTAATTCTTAAGCCTTTTTTTCGAATTGTTGGCTTAAACCATTGCCTGGATAAGGTTTTAGCAAAATTATAGAAGTGTAAATTTAACGCCAGTGCGCTTAATGGCGGGGTGAACTTTGGCAACGATGACGCCATAAAAACTGAAGCAGGCTCCTAAATTTTTAAAATAAGTTATAATGAATTTCGGAGTGTTAGATGAAAGTCGGCTTCAATATGTTCAATAGTATTATTCATAATTATTTCAGCGGTTTTCTTACCCATCATATGAAAGTCGGTCGAAATGGTGGTGATACCATTTAGGATAACCCTTTTTAAAGGCGTTTCGTTGTAGGAAATTACGCCGATATCCTTACCCACCTCCATACCTGTTTCTATAATTTTTTCAATCAAAACTACCAGGTCTTCCTCCATCAGGTTAATGTAAACGGTATCTTTTTCAATAACCTCGTTTTTTATTTTGTTTATAATTTTTGAGTTAAAAGCAAAATCCTGGCAAAAGCTTTGAAAACCGGTAATTATCTCGTTTGGGTGATAGGTGTAAGCAGGAAATATAATATGCAGTGCATTGTATTTGCTTAAATGCGGCAGGGCCTTTTCCAACGCCTGGTATATATCTTTTTCAAAGTTTTCGTACACAGCAGCATAATTTCCACGTACCCCCGGAATGATCTTATCGAGCATTATCAGTTTTTCCTTTGGTATAGAGTTTATAATAGTGTGCGCATTTTCGCCCCCTTCAATAAAATGCGGAATAATTACATAATAATCGTAATCCTCTTTGCAATTAAGCAAAAGCTTTTTAAAATAAAGGAAGTCGTTATTGTAAATGTAAAAATCGATGGTTGCCGAGGAGCCAAGTGTACTAACAAGCGAATCGTACAATATTTTTTTATGCGAGCTCAGTTTATTAAATAGCAAAAAGATCTTGATCTTTTTTTCAATATCGGTGTTTTTTATAAAATAGCCTTTACCGGGAATGGAACTCAATATGCCCATTTTCTTTAAATGCTTATAACCCCTTTCAACCGTATCGCGGCTAATTTCGAAATGAGCACTCATTTCGTTAATCGAAGGCAAAACATCATCTACCTGCAATTTCCTGTTTTCAATACTTTGTATAATGGAATTTGCCAATTGCTGGTAAATGGGAGTAGCAGAAAAGTTGTTGAGATTTATGAGCTTTAATATTGGGTCTTTGTTTACCGACATCGTATTTCAAACCTACAGGTAAAATACAATGATTGCAAAACAATTATTTAAAAGAACCCTATTTCATTTTTCAATATTATTTTAGCAATAACTGCCCTATATTTAGTAATATGAAATATGCTCAATCCATAAATGAGGTAATAACCCAATTAGATGATGTTATTGATTGGAGTAAAACGCATCAAAGTCGTATTGGATATTTTGCCTCACTCTACAAACTCATGACGGTTGCAGTGCAGCAAGGAATTATAAACAAAAAATTTGATGATGGCCCCCGGATGGAGCAACTGGATGTGATTTTTGCAAACCGCTACCTGGATGCATTTTATTCTTATAGTAACAATAAGCCCTGTACCAATGCCTGGTGTAAAGCATTTGAAAGTTGCCAGACAAATAACCTGGTGGTTTTACAACATTTAATTTTAGGAATTAACACCCATATTAACCTGGACCTCGCCATTGCTGCGGCACAAACCTGCCCTGGTGAAAAAATTTATGACCTGCAAAACGATTTTGAAAAAATAAACGGGGTAATTGCCGACACCAGTCAAAAGGTTCAGAATTCCCTTTCCAACATTTGGTTTCCATTACGGTTTTTACAAAAAATTGCTAACAAAAGGGAAGAAGCTGTTTTAAATTTTAGTATTACAGCATCCCGAAAAGCATCCTGGGCAAATGCAGTTGCCCTGGCGTTGGTTCAGGGCACAGCACACTCAAATTATATTAACCTAATGGATGCTAAAGTGGTTGACATTGGTAACAGGATTATGAAGCCTGGAATAGCAATGAGCTTTATCTTAAAACCAGTATTATTAATGGAAACAAAAAGTGTAAAAAGTATTATTGACATACTAAATGCATGATGCATTTTTATATCCCTTCATCCTTATTCTTTTTTGAAGGTGTTCTAATAATCCATAAGGTAAAAACGATCGCTGCATATATCATCAATATCCCCGTCATTACGCTGGTAACATTGCTAAGTTTGCCTCGGGTTACGGAGCTGATGATGATCAAAATAAGAAACACTACCATGATGATTACATGGTTTCTGAAAACTGATAAATATCTTTTTAGCATATTGATTAATAAGCAAATATTCTGCTTTCCACAAATTTAACAGTTTCGTTGTTGTAAAAGTTTAATTTTCGCAGCAAAGTAATTGGCAACAATAAATTAACGTGTTTTGGAGTTTTACTGTGTTAAATTAACAAACACCAAAGCACTTAACTTAGCGCACTTAAAAAAATAATATGGCGAGCATACTGATAATTGACGATGAACGGTCAATTCGTAAAACACTTTCGGAAATACTAGGATTTGAAGGTTATAAAATTGAAGAAGCTGCAGATGGAGAGGAGGGGTTGAAAAAATTTCAATCGGCTGTTTACGATGTGGTATTATGCGATATTAAAATGCCCAAGCTCGACGGAATTGAATTTTTGGGCAAGGCCACTGAAATAAACCCCGATATTCCCATCATAATGATCAGCGGACATGGAAACATTGAAACTGCTGTTGAAGCCGTAAAAAAAGGTGCCTTCGATTATATTTCAAAGCCGCCCGATTTAAACCGTTTGTTGATTACCATTCGCAATGCAATGGATAAAACCACCCTGGTTAAAGAAACCAAAACGCTGAAACGCAGGGTTAGCAAAGTGCAGGAAATGATTGGCGAAAGCGAGGCAATGAAAAAGATTAAAGACACCATTGAAAAGGTAGCTCCAACTGATGCAAGGGTAATGATCACCGGCGAAAACGGAAGTGGTAAGGAATTAGTTGCCCGGTGGCTTCACGAAAAAAGCAGCCGTGCCGATGGACCGTTGGTTGAAGTAAACTGCGCAGCCATCCCCAGCGAGTTGATAGAAAGTGAATTGTTTGGTCACGAAAAAGGTTCCTTTACCTCAGCAATAAAACAACGTATTGGTAAGTTTGAACAAGCCAGTGGCGGTACCTTGTTTCTTGATGAAATAGGGGACATGAGCCTGAGTGCGCAGGCAAAGGTTTTACGTGCCCTGCAGGAAGGTAAAATAACCCGGGTGGGTGGCGATAAAGAAATTGCCGTGGATGTTAGGGTGGTTGTAGCCACTAACAAGGATCTGTTAAAGGAAGTGGAGGAAAAAAGTTTTCGCCTCGATTTGTACCATCGTCTGGGTGTTATTCTTATTCATGTGGCCTCGTTAAACGATCGCAGGGAAGATATACCCTTACTGGTAAATAAATTTTTAGAAGACATTGCCGCTGACTATGGCCAGGCCAAAAAGGATATGGATAAAAAAGCTTTCGAAACCTTGCAAAACCATAACTGGACGGGTAACATTCGCGAACTAAGAAACGTGGTGGAGCGGCTGGTAATTTTATCCGGCAAAACCATTACTGCCGAAGATGTAAAAAGCTACGTGTAACTGATTAATTAAATTGGCTGATTATAAAAACAGGTTAACCCCTGTTTTTTTATTTTTGGATCCGGGCATTTTTACATTTCCCATCTTCTCTTGCAGCCTGACCGCCTGCTGGCGGTTCGCACCCTTGTACTGCATTGCAGGTTGCAGCAATAATTATACTTCCCTGGTGTAATCCAATGTTTCCTGAAACGAAGTTAATAACCGCACATTTGTAGGGCAGGTATTTACTGTTTTTACTGTAGGGCCCGACATAATGATTTTATACTGAGCAAACCTTTGGGATAACTCCGCCAGATAAATATTTAAATCCTTCTCAGTAAAATTAGTGATGAGGTGAAAATGTATATGGGTAACTGTTTTTTGACTACAGTAAGTTTCAATGTCCGTTACATTAATACTGTCACCAAAATACACCACCCTGGTTCCATTCTTTTTTAAAAGATATTGAATGAACAATAAAGGTATTTCGTGATGATCGTGTGGAGGTGAAAAAAGTAATACAATCTTTGCGGTATCGGTAGGTTTTTGTTTCAATCCGTCAATGGCAACCAATATTTTCCTTTTAACAATGTTGCTCGAAAAATGTTCCTGTGCCGGAATGAGGTTTTCGGTTACCCACAACAGGCCAATCTTTTCTAAATATGGATAAACGATTTGAATGATGCATTGCTCCAGGTCGAGCAATTGTAAAGCATTATTTATAATTTCCTCAAATTTAATTTCATCAAAATCTAATGAGGCTTCCATCAGTTGTGCAATAATAAAATCTGCTTCGTTTTCCGATTTTTTTCCGGCAATCTCATCAACGATCTCTTCATTATTCAATCTGGCAATCTTCGAAATTTTTATACCAGCATGATATAAATAAGAAATGCGCAAAATCTGTTTTAAATCATCGTTGTCATAAAACCGGTGGTTGCTTTCCTTTCGTTTCGGGGTCATAAAGTTGTAACGCTGCTCCCACATACGCAATGTATGTGCCTTAATGCCACTTAAGTTTTCAATATCTCGTATGGTAAACTGGTTCATAAGTAGGCTAAATATATTTTGGTGAAAGCAAATTTAAAAACAGAAATTTTCTGTCTTTTATATTTTAAACGTTTTATAACGTTGTATTTAAGAAAACTTTTTTATGAAGAACTTTTACCAACAGATTATAATGGTACTTTTGCCACCATTAAAATTTAATTATGGGCTGGTTACTTTTCATTATTGGTACAATTGGTTGGCATATTGGTATGTATGGCATGTTTAAAAAATCCGGAATAGATCCCTGGAAAGCATTTATCCCATTTTATAATACCTGGTGCATCGTTGAAAAAACAAATATCCGAAAAATTTGGTTTTGGTTACAATTCATACCCATAGCAGGCCAGTTTATCACTATCTGGATTACCATCATTTATGTAATGCACTTTGGCCGTTTCTCTTTACTCGATCATACCTTAACAGTACTGTTTCCTTTTATTTATTTTCCCTACCTGGGTTTTTCACAGCAGGGTAGGTATGCCGGACATGAAGTGGTAAGAAGGTACCAGAAGTCAGCATCACGCGAATGGATAGATGCCGGTGTGTTTGCTGTAGTAGCCGCAACCATTATAAGGACTTTTGTTTTTGAAGCCTATACCATACCTACTGAAAGTATGGAAAAGACCTTGCTGGTGAACGACTTTTTGTTTGTAAACAAAATGAGCTATGGTCCGCGTATTCCGCAAACACCCATATCGTTTCCGTTTGTTCACAATATCATGCCTTTCTCCACCACCACACCTTCTTATACCAAACTGGTACAATTGCCCTATACACGTTTGCCAGGATTTACAGAGGTAAAGCGTAACGATGTAGTAGTTTTTAATTTCCCCGCAGGTGATACCATCATCAACCTTCCCGAGTTTGGTTCAAAACAACCGTATTACGATGTATTGCGCCAGAGCTTCAGGGGCAACAGGGATGCATTATTTGCCGAGTATCCTATATTGATACACCCTATGGATAAAACCGATAACTATATTAAACGTTGTATTGGTGTTGCAGGCGATACTTTGCAGGTAAGAGATGGCCTTGTGTACCTGAATAGCAGTAAAAATCCTGTACCTCAATTTTCGCAAACCGATTATATTGTTGAAACAAATGGCCAGCCTTTTAACGAGGAAATGTTGATGAACGATCTTCACATCGACCTGTCTGATAACACCCGGCAGGAGATTTATCAATACCCGTCAAAGCCCAACTCATGGGTGATAAATATGACGGAGGAAGAAGTTGTAAAAATAAAAAAGCAACCTAACTTTAAAAGCATCGAGTCCGCTTTTATAAATGATCCCGGAAGCGTTTTTCCTTATTCGCAAGGTAATGTGTGGACTCCCGATAATTATGGCCCGGTGTTTATTCCTAAAACGGGTAGTGTGCTGCAATTAAACAGCGACAATATTGATATCTATCGTCGCCTGATAAGTGTTTACGAAGGACAGCAGTTAGAAGAGCGTGGAGGTAAATATTTTATTAATGGTAAGGAGACCACAACCTATACCTGCAAATGGAATTATTACTGGATGATGGGAGACAACAGGCACCGCAGCCAGGATTCAAGATACTGGGGTTTTGTACCCGAAACGCACATCGTTGGAAAGGCTTCGCTTATATGGTTTAGCTGGGAAAAAGGCCCGCGTTGGAATCGTTTGTTCACAACTATTAAATAGCCTATCTTAGTTTTATAAAATAATCCTTCCTGGTTTATATCGGGAAGGATTTTTTGATTAACCTAAATGCCATATGACAAAACAAGACTACCATTTTAACTACGAAGTTTATGATTCAATAAACGATTTAAGCGATGAAGATTCCCAATTACTAACTGCGGCACGAAAGGTTACTGAGGATGCCTATGCACCTTATTCCCGGTTTCAGGTAGGTGCAATGGCCAGGCTGCAAAATGGCAAATTAGTAAGCGGCACTAACCAGGAAAATGCCAGTTACCCCGTAGGAATATGTGCTGAGCGGGTACTGCTTTCTGCTGCTGCTTCTTTCTTTCCCAACATCCCCATACAAACTATTGCCATTAGCTATTACAATAATAATGGCGATAGCAATCGTCCCATCTCTCCATGTGGCATTTGCAGGCAATCGCTGGTTGAATATGAAATGCGGATGAAACAGCCCATAAGATTAATTTTAGGAGGAATGGAAGGCCAGGTTATTGTAATAAAAAAGGCTTTAAACCTGTTGCCAATTTCTTTTTCCAGCGACGATATGAATGGATAATGAATGTGACCTATAATATTTTTAAATATTGGAATTTATTTATGCTTAAAAACACCTTAATGAAAAATACCTTTTTACTAAAACGATTGCTCTCTTGCTGTCTTATTTCCCTTGTAAGTTTTACAGTGTTTGCCCAGGATAATGTAAACTGGAAAAATGTAAAAGTATTAGTGTACACTAAAAACGGTAAGGGTTTTGTGCACGACAATATTCCGGCTGCGGTGAGTAGTATACAACAACTGGGAAAGAAAAACGGGTTTGAAGTAGACTCCTCTTCCAACCCGGGTGTAATGACGGAAGATAACCTGAAGCAGTATACCCTACTTATATTCCCCAGTACAAATAACGATGTGTTTGATACCGACCAGCAACGCCTGGCTTTCAGGCATTATATTGAAGCCGGTGGAGGATTTGTTGGCTTACACTCCGTAACCGGTACGGAGCGCAACTGGAAGTGGTTTAAAATGATGCTGGGAGGAACTTTTGCGTGGCATGCCAGGTTTCAGAAGTTCTCCGTTAAAATGATCAATCCCGATCATCCGTCCATGCAGGGATTGCCTAAAGTTTGGCAAAGAGATGATGAATGTTATTTTGCTAAAGAATTATATCCCGGCCCTACCGTATTAATGGCGCACGATATCACCACTTTAGATTCGAAGGATACTACTCAAAAAAACATGATCATAAAAAATGCAGGAGGCTATACTGAATTATACCCTGCTGTCTGGGCTTATAATTACGACGGTGGCCATACCTGGGTAACCGTTTTAGGCCACGATAAAAAAGATTATAGCGATCCGGTTCATGTACAACATATTTTGCAGGGAATTAAATATGTAGCAAGCCAGGTTAAAAAAATAGATTATAAAAAGGCTTATGCCACCAGCTACAATGCGCCTTTAGTTTATTAATAAGAAATAGCGTTTTAAGTAAAATAGCCGAAAAAAGATTTGCGGTACAAGTGAGTGACACAACGATGTATCATTATTAACTAATGCTTATACAATGAAAGAATTTTTAGGAGAAAACTTTTTATTACAAACCCCAACGGCCCAAAAGCTATACCATGAGTATGCTAAAAAAATGCCGATCATCGATTATCACTGTCATTTGCCACAAGGGCAGATTGCAAGCGATCACCAATTTGAAAACTTAACCCAGGCATGGTTGTATGGCGATCATTATAAGTGGCGGGCCATGCGTGCTAATGGGGTTGATGAAAAATATATTACTGGTAATGCTACCGATTTTGAGAAGTTTCAAAAGTGGGCCGAAACCGTTCCATACACGTTGCGAAATCCATTGTATCACTGGACGCACCTTGAGCTGCAACGCTATTTTGATATTACTACGGTTTTAAACGGCGACACTGCAAAATCAATATACGATGAATGCTCGGCCAAATTAAAAACGCCCGAATACTCGGTACGCAACCTGCTGCGCAAAATGAAGGTGAAAATGGTTTGTACAACCGATGATCCGTTGGATGACCTGGCCCAGCACCAGCAACTGGCATCCGAAGGATTTGAAATTCCTATACTACCCGCTTTCAGGCCCGACCAGGCCATGAATGTTGACCAACCCGCCAATTTTAATAAATATGTCGACCGCCTGGAGGCCATTGCCGGGGTTTCCATTAATACTTTACCTGCATACCTGGATTCGCTGAAACAGCGTCATGATTTTTTTTCTGCAAATGGATGTTCGGTTTCCGATCATGGACTGGAACAGTTGTATGCTGAGGCTTATACACAGGATGAGGTTGAAATGATCTTTACTAAAATCCGGTCCGGTGGTGATTTAAACCCTGCTGAAATCGGCAAGTTTAAATCGGCCATGCTGGTAACATTTGCTGAGTGGGATTGGGAAAAAGGCTGGGTTCAGCAATACCATGTAGGGGCATTGCGCAATAACAACAGCCGCCTGCTTAAAAACCTGGGTCCCGATACCGGCTTTGATTCTATTGGCGATTTTTCGCAGGCCAGGGCGCTGTCTTATTTCTTAAACCGCCTTGATACTAATAATAAACTTGCCAAAACCATTGTATACAACCTAAATCCTTCTGATAACGAAGTAATGGCAGCCATGGTAGGTAATTTTAACGATGG
>JBBSJX010000117.1:0-10576 GCA_038256825.1 Chitinophagales bacterium | reverse complement strand
TAGTATTTTACAGAGAACACAAAGACTAACTCTATTTTTTCTCTGTGCTTCTTCCTCCGTGACCTATGGGGTTACTGCTTTTACTTGATTATTTAAGTTCAAATTTTAGCTGAAATCAGGTACAGATTTAAGCCTGCATGATATAGGTTTCAATTGGCGCCAATACGCCCTTAGCGGGACTGGGTTCCAATGCAGTATTTCATAGCATCGGAGTAAAATAAACTTAGTTTGTCACAGCAGAATAAAATAAGGCAGGCTAATATGTTTTACTCAACTATAAATGCAGCAAAATAATAGTTATTAGCTGCTGCAATTAGTTTAAGGTTTACATAATGCGAAGTGATAAAGTCCTGGTAGGCTTTAAACTCGTGGGTAGGCACTACAAACTCATCAAAAAATATTATGTCGCCTTTTTTAAGGAAGGGCGCTAACGATGAAAGCGCATAAAGTGTAGAGGAATACAAATCAGCATCCAGCATAATTACATTGCGGCGGCTATTATCAAAATTTTGTATAAACTGCGGTAAGGTTTGTTGAAAAAGCCCTTTGTAAAATTGAGCCCGTTCGTCGTTTACAACGGGTATTTCGTTGTTATTACTAAACGATCCTTTTTTAAATGGCCCCCAGTCTTCGGGTAAACCATCAAAAGTATCAAAACCAAAAAACCTGCTGGAGAGTGCCGGGTTTTGCTTTAGCCACCATTTAAACGAATGGCCCGAAGCCACTCCAAATTCAATATAAGTAATAGGCTCGCGAAGGTTTTTTTTATTAATTACCCACTCGTACATCGCATCCCGTTTGGTATAATCCCACTTGCTTAAAAAATCATTGTATTCAACGGCTTTATTTTCGCTGGCCCATTTTGATAAACGGGTTAAATAAACCAGGTTTAAAAAGGCGCCGGTAAAAGGTTGAAAAATGTGGTGTAACTGCAATTTGATAAACCACGACTTAATCAGGCGGATAAAAAACAACTTCATGGCGCAAAGAAAAGGAAAAAATGAAGGCGGGATTAAATGGTTTAAATTCTCCCGACTTTTTTTCAAAGCAAGCATCTGAAACAGAAAAAAAATTTAATTCACATCGAAGTTTATTAAAATGCTTTCTAAAGCTACCATAAATTCTAAAGTACAAGTGAGTGACACAACCGGAGTACAATAATGATTTACTGCCCGCTCACAAATATTTTTTCTTAATTAAATGGGTACCGTATTCCTGCTTTTATTCAACCTAATTTTTTCGGGAACGGCATTTATGATTTCAACTTTCAATAATTCGATCAGCCTTTTTTTCACAAAATTGCGATGAACAACAATGCTTACTTTGCGCATGGGTGCCGGATTTTTAAATTTGCGGATGAGTTTTGATTGAAGGCTATTTAACTCAAGGGTGGCTAGTTCGGGTAAAATGGTAATTCCATCGTTTAGTTCAACCATGCGTTTTAAGGTTTCAAAACTGCCCGCTTCGTATTCAAAATTTCCTTCGCTTTTATTGGTTTTGCGCAACTCGCAAAGGTTCAGCATTTGCGACCTGAAACAATGACCTTCTTCCAGTAACCATAATTTATTTGGGTCAATATCCTGCGGCAGCATATAGGTTTTATTAAATGCCTTATTGTTTTTTGAAACATACGCCACCATTTCTTCATAAAAAAGCACATGCTCTGCAACTCCCGGCTCGTTTAAAGGGGTTACCAAAATGCCCACATCAATCCGGCTTTCTTTTAACCGGGTAATGATGGCATCGGTTGTTAACTCGATAACGATGAGTTTTACCTGCGGATGCCGCTGTGTAAATTGTTGTATAAATAAGGGAAGCAGGTACGGGGCCAGGGTGGGTATAATGCCAATTTTTAATTCACCGGATAACATGCCTTTTTTTTCCTGCACCATTTCGTCCAACCGGCTTTTTTCAGCCAAAATTTTGCGGGCCTGCTCAATAAGCTGGGCGCCAAGTTCGGTGGCAATAACCGGTTGTTTGCTTCGATCAAAAATTTTTACACCCAGCTCCTTCTCCATTTTTTGTATTTGCATACTGAGTGTTGGCTGGGTAACAAAACAATGTTCGGCAGCTTTTGCAAAATGCCTGAACATATCAAGCGCAACAATGTATTCTAATTGAACTAATGTCATCCTTTAAAATTCTTATAATAATAGTATTAAAGTATCCAGGTAATGAATGTCAAAAACAGTACAGCCTTCATTGGTGGCTTTATTTTTCGGATAGGGTCACTTTATTTTTGGAAACGTTTAAGTGGTAAGGCACTCCAATTTTTAATGCATAGTTTTCCTTTTCGTGGCTTACCGGAAAATCAAAACAAACAGGAAAAGAATATTCTTTAACCACATCTCTCAACACTTCCATTACCCCACAGCCAAATGGCACATTCGTATCTTTTATGTCACTGAATTTTCCAAAAATTAAACCGGCAAGCCCCTCCAGTTTACCACTTCTTTTTAGCTGGTACATCATACGATCGATGTTATAAATGTATTCGCCAATATCTTCAATAAATAATATTTTGCCTTTGGTTAATACACCCGACGGGGTACCGATTAAATGTGCCAGCAGCGATAAATTACCGCCAACCAATTCGCCATCGACTTTACCTAACTTGTTATATTTGTGAACCGGAGTTTTATATTCTGCTTTATTACCCTTTAAAGCTTTGCGCAGCGATTGTACATACTCGTTTTCGTACTCCTTATCGTTAAAAGCTGCCGCCATGGGAGCATGTAGGCCGGCAATATTAAAACGCCTGTAAACATGTGCATGCAATACGGTTATGTCGCTAAAACCAATAATCCATTTTGGATTTTTTTTAAATCTTTTAAAATTAAGCTGGTCAATTATCCGGCCCATACCATAACCACCTCTGCCACATAAAATGGCACCCACTCCATCATCGTCCAGCATTTGTTGCAAATCAATCAGGCGCTCTTCGTCGGTACCCGAAAAATAATGGTATTGGCTACCCAGTGAAGCCCCAACTTTTACTTTATAACCCCATTGTTGTAAAACCTCCATACAGGTTTGAGCCTTTTCGAAAGGCATAAATCCGGCGGGGCATACAATTCCTATTGTATCACCTTTTTTTAGATAAGGAGGAATGAGGGTCATGCGGCAATAATACTGAGAAAATTTAGAATGTACCTAAAGCAAACATGTATTGAGAGGTAACATGCCAGAAACTGCTTAAAATTAATTTTATACAGTTTATGATACCAACTTTAGTACTCAAAGCAACATCTTTGCAGTCTTGACCGACTTTCGGCGGTTCGCGATCACTTTATCAGCAGCAACTTATTTGAGCAGAAAAATCAACGAAAAAAAACCTGGCCTATTTTATTATTAAAATTATTTAGGTAATTGAATTGTAAACTCGGCAAACTCGCCTTCCATTGTTTCCAGTATCAACTCGCCCTGGTGAGCCTTTACAATTTTATAATGAGAGACAGACCCAGACCTGTACCCTGGCCTGTGGGTTTAGTGTTAAAAAAAGGATAGTAAATTTTGTCGACAAATATTTTAGGTACTCCCATTCCATTATCCCTGATTTTAATGTGAATTTTATCGCCTATTTTTTTGGTACTTAACGTAATGGTGGGCTCAAAAGCTTTGCCCAAACTTTTCTATTTTCCGTTAGCCGAATAAAAAGCGTTATTAAATAAGTTAATGAGCACTCTGCCAATATCCTGCGGCACCACGTTTATGTTTCCGGCAGTGGGGTCGTAATCCGAAATAAAAACAACATTAAAATTTTTGTGCTTTGCCCGTAATCCATAATATCCCAAACGCAGGTATTCATCTACTAAAGCATTTATATCAGTGGATTCTTTGTTTCCGCTGTTTGAACGCGAGTGTTGCAACATTCCTTTTACTATCCTATCTGCACGTTTACCATGCTGGTTAATTTTATCCAGGTTTTGATTTACACTTTCAATAATGGCATCCAGGTTTCCTTTACCATCGGCAGTTAATTTTTTCTTAGATAGCTGGTCTTTAATTTCCGATAACAGTTCAGCGTTAACTACAGAAAAATTATTTACAAAATTTAACGGGTTTTGTATTTCATGGGCAATACCTGCAGTAAGCTCACCAAGCGAAGCCATTTTTTCGCGTTGCTCCAATAATAACCGGGTAGATTTAAGAACGTTTAAAGTGTGCTGTAACGCCTCCTTTTGAACTAATAATTCTGCGGTCCTTTCTTTTGCACCTTTTTCCAGCAATGCATTTGCTCCATTAATAATTTCTGCTCACGTTCATTAAAAGCCTGCAGGTCCTTATGGTATTTTGATTTTTTGTGATTATTGGCAATAAAGCCTATCATGAAGGAAGTAAACAGCAAAACCATTGCTGATATACCTCTAATTGTTCTGAATTCGATATTAGCTTCTAGCAGGTACATAAAATGCTTTTGCGATAAATAATGAAAATAAAATATAGGCTATGTTATGAACATTCCATAAATCCACCAACCATATATAATCTGAGTTACTTATGGATTCATCAACCATTGGATCGTAAAACAAAGAAATTAATAACAACATAAATACTTAAACCTGTAAGTATCCAAAATGTCTTTTCACTTGAAAATTTTTCCACTTCTCCTCTTAATCTCGATAGGTAGTACAATAGAAAATATATTAATAGCAGGTAGGCTTCCAGCGCATGCAGATTTCCACTTATACTGCTTTTACTAAAAAAAGATCATAAAAAGTAAAGTTTGTAATAATAAACGCCAGGGAAATAAAAGGAAGGATTTAATCCTTCTGATATTATTCAGAGATATCTTTCAATTTTTTCACGGATGCAACATGGCAAATTGTTGTTTTGCAACTTCATTTTACCCTTAACCCTCGTTTAGTTATTTTTGCAACCCGTTTTCAATGTTAACCAGAAGCTGAATAAAGAAACTTCAGTACAAGAGTGCGACGCAACGATGCGGATTAAAGTTATAACGACGACTACAAAATGAATTTACCTAAAAGATACCTGATTACCGCTGCGCTACCATATGCCAATGGATTAAAACATATTGGGCACCTGGCCGGTGCCTACCTGCCTGCAGATATTTATGTACGCTACCTGAAAGCGCAAAAAAGAGATGTGGTGTTTGCCTGCGGAAGTGATGAACATGGCGCTGCCATTACCATACAGGCTATGAAGGAGGGGACAACTCCTAAAGCCATTGTAGATAAATACCACGAAATACTGGTATCAAACTTTGCGGACCTGGGAATCCAATTTGATATTTATCATAGAACTTCCGATCCATTGCATCACGAAACGGCACAGGAGTTTTTTACCTACTTAAATGACCGGGGCGAACTGGAAGAAAAAGAAACAGAACAATTTTACGATGAGGAGGCACAAACCTTTTTGGCCGACCGATATATTGCGGGCACCTGCCCTGTTTGTGGCTATGAAAATGCTTTTGGCGACCAGTGCGAAAAATGTGGCTCTACTTTAAGTCCCGACCAATTAATAAACCCGCATAGCACCCTTAGTGGAAATGCGCCGGTAAAAAGAAAAACCAAGCATTGGTTTTTGCCATTAGATCGCCACGAAGCATTTTTGAAAGAATGGATTTTGAAAGAGCATGGCGGGGATTGGAAACCGAATGTATTGGGCCAGTGTAAAAGCTGGTTAGATGCCGGATTGCAAGCCAGGGCTGTTACACGCGACCTTGACTGGGGAATAAAGGTACCCTTACCCGAAGGCGAAGGAAAAGTTTTATATGTTTGGTTTGATGCACCCATCGGATACATAAGCGCAACTAAGCAATGGGCCATAAACAACAACAAAGATTGGGAGCCTTACTGGAACGACAAAGAAACCAAACTGGTACATTTTATAGGAAAAGATAACATTGTATTTCATTGTATCATTTTTCCGGTAATGCTAAAATTACATGGCTATATTTTACCTGACAATGTACCCGCCAATGAATTTATGAATATGGAAGGTGACAAAATGAGCACCAGCCGGGGATGGAGTATTGAAATGGATGAGTATATAAACGACTGGATTAAGCAGCCAACAGGAGGAGAAAGTATGGCTGATGTTTTACGTTATTACCTATCTACCATTTCGCCCGAAACTAAGGACAGTGAATTTACCTGGAAGGGCTTTCAGGATGCGAACAACAGCGAGCTGGTTAATATTTTTGGCAATTTTGTTAACCGCACTTTTGTTTTAATGCACAAGCTTTGCAAAGGAAAAGTACCCCCGCTACACACTGCTAACATGGAACTAAGTGATGACACAATGCTGGCCACTTTTGAACAAACAAGATTTAGGGTGCAGGACCTTATTGAACAATACAAATTTAGAGATGCCCAGTTTGAAGTGATTGATCTTGCAAGAAGGGGCAACCGTTACATGCAGGAAAGGGAACCCTGGATATTAGATAAAAAGAAAAAAGCGCTTACCGAAAAATTACATGAGGTTAGCGAAGATGAAAAAGCAGCAATCGAAAATGAGATAGAAACGTTGCAAAAGCAAATTGATAATTGCATTCACGTTTGTTTACAGTTAACCGCAAACCTGGCTGTTTTAATCAACCCGTTTTTACCTACTACTGCAAAAAAATTATGTTACATGATGAAGGTTGTGGACAAAATACTGGATTGGGAAAATGGAGGTAAAAGCAAATTATTGAGTGTTGGTTACAGCCTGCGTGAACCACAGCTATTGTTCAGGAAGATTGAAGATGCTGAAATAGAAAATCAATTAAAAAAATTAAAAGAAAAAAGCACTAAAGTGGAAGAGAGCAAAAAAGAAGAACAAGGAAGTACAGCAGCCGAAAAAGAAGAAACACCTGCAACACCAGCACAACCTGAAACTGTAACAGTCGAAACCCCGGCGCAGGTAAAACCTGAAATAGTTTATGATGATTTTGCAAAACTCGATTTAAAAATAGGAACCATTATAGCTGCAGAAAAAGTGCAGAAAGCAGATAAGCTTTTAAAGTTACAGGTTGATCTTGGGTTTGAAACAAGGACTATTGTATCGGGAATTGCAATGCATTTTAACGCTGAAGATATAGTGGGCAAACAGGTAACGGTAGTAACCAATCTTGCTCCACGCAAAATGCGAGGAATAGAAAGCCAGGGAATGATATTGATGGCTGAAGATAAAAGTGGTAAACTTTATTTTATAAATGGGGAAGAGAAAATAGATGAAGGAAGCGGCGTAAGTTAATTTACCTATTGCATTTGGATATTGGTTTGTTTAGTTTTAGCAGTATTAAATAAAACGCTAAAACCTGCAAAATGAAAAAATTATTTTATTTCGTCTTCGTACCTGTTTTTTTTGTTGCATGCAACTCAGCAGAAAATAAAAATATGGGTGAAGAGGATTCAACCAAAATGAGTTCAACTCAAACATTATCCTATCCAACCCCGATTGAATATTCAAAATTTGAGATGGGAGATCAAAAAAACACCCAGGCAATTTTGGATATATGGAAGGACTTTGACAGTAATACACTTGCTAACTCCAGCGACAAATTTGCTGATTCGGTGACCGTTCTTTTTTCAGGAATGGAAAGCACCACCAGCCGCGATAGTACGCTTGCTTCCATTTCGCAATACAGGGGCATGTTTAACCAGGTTAATAGCCGGATAGATGCGATAATGCCTATTAAAAGCACCGATCATAACCAGGATATGGTGTTAGTTTGGGGAACTGAAGTACATACTGATAAAAATAACAAAACGGACTCCGTTCACCTGCACGAAACCTGGATGCTTGATAAAGATGGAAAGGTGAATGTTATAATGCAATACCAGAGAATGGCTCCTGTAAAGAGCTGATAATATTTATTTTTTTAAAACAAGGGCTGTCAATTATTTATTGACGGCCCTTTTTATTTTTTCTTTTCAACGAACTAAAGGTCATTGTTATAAACCGTTCGTTCCCCCCGGAACTATGTTCAGAGCCATCGGCTCGATAAATATGGTAAGGATGGACTTCAGTGAATCGATAAACAAATGCATGTTTAGTTGAGAGCCAATGGCTCGGAACATTTCCTTTATGAAGGCTAAATAAATTTCACTGTCAGATGATGAGTTTATGAGTAGACTCTATTTATTTAAAAATTCCATTTAACTCATGGTTATTAGCCAAAATTACTATCTTCGATAAATAGTTGTTTAACTAACTAATTTTGTTTGCTGCTATATTGATACCGTTCAAGAGTGCAAACCGCCAACAGGCGGTCAGGCTGCAAGAAAAGTTGAGACCCGATCATTGCCCGGTACCAAATCCTCTTTTAATAATCGTTTAGTTTAAAGATTAATGCAATGAAAAGAATAATTAAAAAAGTTGCTGTTTTAGGTAGTGGTGTTATGGGTAGCCGTATTGCTGCACATTTTGCCGGGGTAGGTTTACAGGTTTTACTTTTAGATATTGCCCCTAAAGAATTAACAGCGGCAGAAGAAGCAAAAGGTTTAAAACTGGATAGTACCCAGGTAAAAAACCGGGTGGTAAACGATGCACTATCTGCAGCAGTTAAAAGCAATCCATCACCTGTTTACAGCAAGGATGTGGTTAAACGGATTACGACCGGAAACTTTACCGACAATATGAAAGATATTGCCAGCTACGACTGGGTGATTGAAGTTGTTGTGGAGCGCCTGGATGTTAAACAATCTATTTTTACCGAAGTTGAAAAACACCGTAAACCGGGAACCCTTATCACTTCCAATACTTCGGGTATACCAATACACCTGATGACGGAAGGCCGCAGCGATGACTTTAAAAAACATTTTTGCGGTACCCATTTTTTTAATCCACCGCGCTACCTGCGCTTACTCGAAATAATTCCTACAAAATATACCGACCCCGAAGTGGTTGATTTTTTAATGCACTATGGTGATTTGTTTTTGGGAAAAACCACCGTTTTAGCTAAAGACACTCCAGCCTTTATTGCAAACCGTGTAGGGGTATTTAGTATTATGGCCATATTTGGCCTGGTTGAAAAACTGGGTTTTACTATTGATGAAGTGGATGCCCTAACCGGCCCTATAATTGGCCGCCCCAAATCAGCCACATTTAGAACTGCAGACGTAGTAGGAATTGATACATTGGTAAAAGTAGCCAAAGGTGTAGCCGATAATTGCGCAAACGATGAAGCCAGAGAAACATTTGCCATCCCTGCATGGCTGGATACTATTGTAAAAAATAACTGGCTGGGCGATAAATCAGGTCAGGGCTTCTTTAAAAAAATGCAGACCCGTAATGAGAAAGGCGAGAAAGAAATACAGGTACTTGATTTAAAAACGCTGGAATACGGACCACGTAACAAACCAAAATTTTCAAGTGTTGAGGCCGCCAAACCCATAGAAGACCTGAAGACACGGATTAAAATGCTTTCGGCTGCGCCAGATAAAGCAGGCGAATTTTACAGGCAGTTTCATAGCAACCTGTTCTCCTATGTTTCGCACCGCATTCCCGAAATTAGTGATGAAGTTTACCGCGTAGATGACGCCATGAAAGCAGGTTTTGGATGGGAGATCGGCCCTTTTGAAACATGGGATTTGTTAGGTGTTGAAAGCACTACAAATAAAATGAACGAGGCGGGTTTTAAAGTTGCCCCGTGGATCAACGAAATGCTGGAAGCCGGAAATAAATCGTTTTACAAAATTGAACAAGGCAAGCGGATGTATTACGACGTTGCCTCAAAAACGTACAAACAGGTTCCGGGTGCAGAATCATTTATTATTCTAAAAAACTACAGTGATAATATTGTTTGGAAAAATAGCGTGTGTACTTTATACGATATTGGAAATGATGTGCTAGGCCTTGAATGGCGCACAAAAATGAACAGCATTGGTGGTGAAGTTTTAGATGGTGTTCAACGCTCCATTGCTATTGCCGAAGAAAAATATAAAGGACTGGTAATTGCAAATGATGGTCCTAATTTTAGTGCAGGTGCCAATGTAGGAATGATTTTCATGTATGCCATTGAGCAGGAATACGACGAGCTGGATATGGCCATCCGGCTTTTTCAAAACACCATGATGCGGGTACGTTATTCATCGGTGCCGGTAGTGATTGCCCCGCACGGTTTAAGCCTGGGCGGCGGTTGCGAAATTAACCTGCATGCCGATAAAGTTTGTGCGGCAGCCGAAACATATATTGGCCTGGTTGAGTTAGGGGTTGGCCTTATACCCGGCGGTGGCGGAACAAAGGAGTTTACCATGCGGGCAGCAGATGAAATGCACGATGACGAACCTGAAACCATTACTTTAAAAAGTCGCTTTTTAAATATTGCCACTGCTAAAGTTGCTACCAGTGCCATGGAAGGTTTTGAATTAGGTATACTGAGAAAAGGACATGACGAAATTGTTATGAACCAGGAACGACGCATAGCCGAAGCAAAGAAAAGTGTATTGGAATTGTACGATCAGGGCTATGTAACCCCCGTTCAGCGCACCGATATAAAGGTGTTAGGCCGCTCTGGCCTGGGTGCTTTATTGGCTGGCATAAATGGTATGTGGCGTGCAAACTACGCAACCGATCACGATGCATTAGTGGCACGTAAACTCGCCTATGTAATGTGCGGCGG
>JBBSJX010000116.1:0-10613 GCA_038256825.1 Chitinophagales bacterium | reverse complement strand
GTGGTAAAATTGCTACCAGGCTGGGCGAACAGTTAGGCTTTCAATCTAACTATATTAATGGCAGAAGGATTACCGATGATGCTACCATTGACCTGGTAACAATGGTTTATGGTGGCCTGGTAAACAAAAAAATTGTTGCAAAACTTCAGGCGCTTAATTGTAATGCTATAGGATTAACCGGTGCAGATGGTAATATTATTCCTGCAGATAAACGCCCCGTTAAAGAAATTGATTACGGTTGGGTGGGGGATATCGATACAACTAATGTACATGCTGAAAGACTACAACTGCTTTTAAACAACAGTTTTGTACCTGTGTTTGCACCGCTAACACACGATCTGCAGGGACACATTTTAAACACCAATGCCGATACCATTGCCTCATCGCTAGCGGTAGCCTTATCAAAATATTTTAAGGTGAGGTTATTGTATTGTTTTGAGAAAAAAGGCGTGCTCGAAAATGTTAACGATGAGCAATCCGTTATTCACCTGATTACAAAAAGCAAATACCAAACCTTATTAAACGAGAACAAATTATTTGAAGGCATTCTACCAAAATTGCACAATGCTTTTGCAGCAATTGATGCCGGGGTACAAAGCGTACTCATTGGTGATGCAGCAGATATTATAGCCAATACTGGCAACGAAACCGTGGGCACTTTAATTACAGAATAACATGATGTACGAACCATTATATAATGATGCTGTTGACTTATTAAAACAATTAATTGCTACACCTTCCTTTTCAAAAGAAGAGGGTTCAACGGCTAAAATACTTTTACAATTTTTTGATAAGCATATTATTCCCGCACAACAATTACAAAATAATGTTTGGGCAGTAAATAAATATTTCGATCCTGAAAAGCCAACCATTTTACTTAACTCACACCACGATACCGTAAAACCCAACCCGCAATACACCAACGATCCTTTTGATCCAAAAATTGAAGATGGAAAATTATATGGCCTGGGCAGTAACGATGCCGGCGGTTGCCTCGTAAGTTTAATGGCTGCATTCATCCATTTTTACGATGTTACCAATCTTAAGTATAATTTATTGTTAGCCGCAACGGCCGAAGAAGAAATTAGTGGCAAAGATGGTATAGAATTATTACTGGAAAGTTCCAATATTAGCCTGGCCCTTAAACAGCAACATATTAATTGTGCTATTGTTGGGGAGCCTACAAAAATGGAGCTTGCCATAGCCGAAAAAGGTTTAATGGTTTTGGATTGCCTAAGCCATGGCAAAGCAGGCCATGCAGCAAGGGAAGAAGGTGAAAATGCTATCTATAATGCACTAAAAGATGTTCAATGGTTTAACACTTATCAGTTTGATAAAGTGAGCGAATGGCTGGGCCCCGTAAAAATGAGTGTTACCGTAATCAACACGCAAAACACAGCGCACAACATGGTTCCTTCACAATGTTCCATGGTAGTGGATGTTAGGATAACCGAAATGTATAGCCATGAAGAAGTGCTGGACATCATCAAAAAAAACGTGGCTTGCGATGTAGCCCCACGAAGCATGCGGATGCGTAGTACCGGCATAAATAAAGAGCATCCCCTGGTGCAGGCTGGCCTGGCTTTGGGCAAAACCTGTTACGGCTCACCAACCAGCAGCGATAAGGCATTAATGAAGTTTCCTGCTTTAAAATGTGGACCCGGCGATAGCGGCCGCAGCCATACCGCCAACGAGTTTATATACCTTCACGAAATTGAAACAGGTATTGAAGACTATATTAACCTGCTTTCAAAAGTGATTTTGTAAACAAGTTTTATTAAATATTTTTTTATACCAGCGATATACTTTCATAGCATCATCGTTGCGTCGCAATCCGTTCATCTTCAGATTAACTTTTGAGCTTTAATGCAGATGTACGATTTGATTTTTTTTACTTTTTAATTTTTAATTTTTAATTCCCTCCAATGAAACTCTGGCAAAAAAACACCAACGTATCTCAGGCTGTAGAAACCTTTACAGTGGGTAACGATCGCGAAATGGATATGTTCCTGGCGCCTTTTGATGTGCAGGGTTCGCTGGCACATATAACCATGTTACAAAGCATAGGATTATTAACCGCCGATGAATTACAAATTTTATCGCAGGAGCTTAAACGCATATACGCCACCATAGAAACCGGTGATTTTAAATTGGAAGAAGGTGTTGAAGACATACACTCCCAGGTTGAATTAATGCTGACCCAAAGCTTAGGCGAAGTTGGTAAAAAAATTCATAGCGGCCGCAGCCGTAACGACCAGGTTTTGGTTGATTTAAAATTATTTATGCGCAGTGCTATTGAGCAACTGGTGCACAATGTAAACCACCTGTTTACTTTACTGCAACAAAAAAGCGAACAGCATAAAAATGATTTATTGCCGGGTTATACGCATCTGCAATTAGCCATGCCATCATCGTTTGGCTTATGGCTCGGCGCTTATGCCGAAGGTTTGGTTGATGATGTAATTACTTTACAGGGCGCTTACCAGGTTATAAATAAAAACCCTTTGGGTTCTGCTGCGGGTTATGGTTCATCCTTTCCGCTTAACCGCACCCTTACCACCAGGTTGCTTGGTTTTCACGATTTAAATTACAACGTAGTATATGCTCAAATGAGCCGCGGCAAAAGTGAACGAATTGTAGCGCAAGGCATCAGCAATGTGGCTGCCACGCTAAACAAGTTAAGCATGGATTGTTGCTTGTATATGAACCAAAACTTTGGTTTTATATCATTCCCCGACGAGCTAACTACGGGTTCATCCATTATGCCGCACAAAAAAAACCCCGATGTTTTTGAATTGATCCGCGCCAAGTGCAACCAGTTGCAGGCCTTACCCAACGATATTGTACTATTAACAACCAATCTGCCATCAGGTTACCACCGCGATTTTCAATTATTAAAGGAGTATTTATTTCCCGCTTTTATTACGCTAAATAATTGTATTGACATGATGCATTTAATGATCAGCAATATAAAGGTGAAGCAAAACCTTTTAAACGATGAGCAATACAAATATTTATTCAGTGTAGAAGAAGTAAATAAGTTGGTACTACAAGGGGTTCCTTTTAGAGATGCGTACAAAAAAGTAGGTGCCGAAATTGATGCCGGCGATTTTTCCTATTCAAACCAGGTACAGCATACACACGAAGGCAGCATAGGTAATTTATGTACCCGTCAAATTGAAGGCATGATGAAACAAGCAATCGCATCATTTAAATTTGAGCATTACCACAGTGCAATTAGCACGTTGCTGAAATAGTATAATAGTCGTTAATCTGTTTTACCAATTCTGCTTTCAGCAAGTTATCTGCAAAGGTAAGTGCTTGTTGCAAAAAGGTTTGCCGTAAAAGAGTGCGACGCAACAATGCTGATTGAAGTGGCAAAAGCTGGTATCCAAAAAACTATAAATGCTTTTGCCACATTCGCTTATAAATGTAAATAAGGGCCGAAAGGCTGATTACAAACCAGCAATAAAAAATAATATTTGCCGCAGTAAGGTGCTCGCCCACAAAAGCATGATCGCCTGTAATAGCAGCCGCCGCAGTTATGCCCAGCCACACCAACGCCAGTAAAATTGATTTGGCAATACGTTTTAGAAATACCAGCACTTCGGGTTCCATAATCACTTTTTAAATTCAACAGAAATGCGCAAGGCGCACCTAAAATTAATCAATCTGCAAAACCGGGCAGTTGGCTCTTCAACATTTTTGGCTCTTCAAAAATTTATTGAATGAGCAGGTTTCTAAAATCAGTGCTGTCGCCATTAAACACGTTAAAATCTACCCGGCTCTTTATGCCGTTAACACGGCCGCGTTCGTTATGCTGCCACATAATCCATGGCCTGTTAATGCGGGGTTTTTCTTTTTCAAGATAATGTGCCACCCACAAGGGATAATCATTAAAACCGCCATCTAAAAAGCGACTGTAAAAATTTACATAGGTGTATATAACCGGTTTAACGCCATAATGTTCTTCAACCATTTGCAACCAATCTTTAATTTCCTTACGCATTTTTTCGGGTTTGGCGCCATAAAGGTTTTCAATATCCAAAACCGGAGGCAGGTCGCCGGGCTCCAGCTTTACCGTACTAATAAAATTTTTTGCCTGCGCTTTGCCGCTTTTAGTAGCAATAAAAAAATGATACGCCCCCCGCGGTATCTTTACCTGCCCTGCCTTAACCCAGTTACGTCTAAATTGCTTGTCAACATTGCCCAACCCTTCAGTAGCTTTTATAAAAGCAAAACCTATTTTAATATTTTCAACATTCATGCTTTTAACAGCAGGCCAGTAAATATAGCCCTGGTGTTTACTTACATCAATTCCATGAATATTAAAATTTGAGGGAATATCAATATCAAACGCAGGATAGCGTACAAAGGTTGAGCGTTTAATGCTATACGCGGTGTATACAACGTAAACAATGGCCGCCACCGTTAAAACAATAACAGGAATGGTAAACCACCAAACCCATTTTGAATTCTTCTTTTTACGTTTTGCCATTTAAGCCGAAGCGCTTTGATAATTCTGGTTTTAAAAAAAACAGACCGCAGATTGGTTTTACATTTCCCCGAAGTGGTCCTATTGGTTAAATCGCCTCAAATATGACTAATAATGCGTAAATAAAAAATGATTGTTTACAACTTAACGAGTACCGTAACATGTGTTGTGTTGTTTTGGGGACAAACAGTAGGAATTCTAATAAGCATAGTTGTGTCACTCACTTGTACCGCAAACCGTCCGGCAGCATTTTTAAACAATTGTTCGCACCGGCTGTAGTGGTTAGTAATTAAATTTACACCGTTCAGGCACCATTTTTCTTTATTAGAATCAGTTAGCTGTAATTTATTTGAACCCCTCATTCGCGATGGTTAAAAAAATAATTAGTTGTCCTTTTGGACTACTTTTATACTTTTGGGTTTGTGGGCGAAATAGTAAAATACAGGACAATTATATCCTTCAAGAATTACTTTGAAGATTTTTTGTCTAAACAAAAGACTAAAGTAAGAGAAAAGATAATTTGGACTTTTTTACTGATTGAAGAAGTAAGGCAAGTTCCTGAAACATACTTAAAGCACATTGAAGGGACAGATAGTCTCTATGAAATTCGGGTACAAACTGGCAGCGACGTATTCAGGATATTCTGTTTTTTTGATGAAGGGAAACTGGTTGTCTTGGCAAACGGATTTCAGAAAAAAACGCAAAAGACATCTAAACAGGAAATAACAAGAGCATTAAAAATAAAGGAGGAATATTATGAAAGCAAAAAGTAATACTAAAACTCTTTCTCAACTTGTTGACGACCACTACGGAAAGAAAGGAACTGCAAAACGTGACAGGTTTGAAAAAGGGTACGAAAATTTTAAGCTTGGTGCAATGATACATGAAGCAAGAATAGAAAAGGGTTTAACACAAGAGCAACTTGCTGATAAATGTGGAACGAATAAAGCTTATATCTCAAAGGTTGAAAATGACATAAAGGATGTAAGAATTTCAACGCTGCAGAAAATTATTGAAGTAGGACTTGGGGGAAAGCTAAATTTATCTGTGACACTCTAATAGTGATAAAGAAGAACTACAGCTATCAAAAGTATTCGCAATAACAGGGCTGGAAGTTAGAGCAATCGGATTCTGTTCGCTTTAATACTGCATTTCCTGGCTGGACGTTATCTATTTGGCCGTTCAATATATTTTTTACATTAGTTTTTTAATTACCATTTGTATCGGCAGAAGGAACTCTGAAGCCCCTGCCATTGCAAATACTCAACTACACAAAAACAGGATGGATCAAAAACCAACGCTTTTTACATCGCTTTCACCGGCACTGCTTCATTTATACGATTTAAATAATACCATTGTAGTAATCATCGATGTTTTCAGGGCAACCTCAACAATTGCCACGGCGTTGTATAATGGTGCCACCCGCATTATACCGGTCGATAATGTTATGCGCTGTATAAACATTGGCAGCACTATCCAGGGTTCCATAACCGCCGGCGAACGCGATGGCAAAGTGATTGAAGGTTTGCAATATGGCAACTCTCCTGCCGAGTACCACCGCAACTTTATTAATGGTAAAACACTGGTACTTACCACTACTAATGGCACCAAACTGCTGCACATGGCCGTTGATATGGGAGCTGATGAAGTGGTTACCGGCTCGTTTCCAAACTTAAGTGCTGTTTGCGATCACCTGGTAAAACAAAAAAAGAATGTAATACTGGGATGCTCGGGTTGGAAGGACCGTTTTAACCTGGAAGACACGCTTTTTGCAGGCGCTGTAATCGACCGGGTAAAAGAGCATTTTACCATCCATTGCGATAGTAGCTTAATGGCTGAAAATATGTACCAGTTACATAAAATCGACCTGTTTGATTTTATTCAGCGCACCACACACTGGCACCGCTTAGCCAATTACGGATTAGAAAGCGACCTGGCTTATTGTGTAAGTATTGATGTTGCTAATGTGCTGCCGATATTTATTAATGGTGACCTGGTGGTTGTACAGTAGCCCGTAAATAACTAAGGCTGAATTTTTTGATTACCGCTTAATTAATTTAAACTGTTGGAGTATTGCTGCCGGTAGGGAATTAGAATTTCTTCAAGCCCGGCACTGCAGTCTGGTTTTGTTTATAATGCCCGGTCCATACAAAAATTTAAATTAAGGTGGGTTATAATGCGTCGTTAATTTGTTTGCGTTTTGGATCATCTTAACAAACTATATATTCACAACAGTTTTATTAATACCTCCACTGCCGTGTTTTACATTACTTTTGCTACTTGCACTTTTTTGAACGGCAGGGGTTAAAAAGACTGGTTTTACGGAATATTTACGCTAAAACCGCTGCCATTAAATATTATTGAATTAATGGCTTTACCACATTTAATTAAGCACGTATACAACAACGGAACGGATGAAGTTATAAGGAGAGGTAAAAAAATTCATGCTGTTGGAAATGTAGAACTGGTAGAATACGACGACCTTATGGGGGCCGTTGTTTTTAGGGTAAAGGACGATATCTATTCCACTTATTACAAGGTACAAATCAATAAATTTAAGGAGGCCACCGGTCTTTCTTTGCGGTGCTCATGCCCTTATAACCTGGGCGAAATTTGCCGCCACGAAGCCGGCGCTTTATTTCAGTTACAGGAACTGCTTGACCGCAATATGCTGGGCGAAAAAGAATTGAAATACGATCAGAAGCATACAGTGGTTAAAATGAAACAACTTGATTTAAAAATGATCAGGTTGCTGGCTGCTCAACAATCCTACACCGAAGCCGAAGAATATTTACGCACCCAAAAAGTGAATATTCTTGAAGCAAAAGATGAAAAGGTAAAAGCCGAAATGAAATACAAAGGCGAAGATTTTAGAATTCTTATACAAAAAAATGAAGAACGAAATTTTGATACAAGCTGCAATTGCAACAGCGACGACAAACACCCCTTGTGTGTTCATAAAACCATCATTTTTGTTCACCTTTTAAACCGTTATGGTGTAAATTATTTTGACAGCATCCGCAATTGGGATAAGGAAAAAAACAAACTCCTGGAAGCTTACGGTTTCTCGTTAAGTGATGAGCTGAAAGGGAAATTTGAGTTTGCATATAAAGACAACAAACCTTTTTTACGGGTGTTGGATAGTTCCATTAAAAGGATTGCCCCCACAGTAATGGGTATTAAACCCAGGCCTTTACCGGTTGAAGTAGAAACCGCCTTAGCCGATGAAGAAGAAACGCCTTTTTTAGCTCCTATGCAGTTGGGTTTGGTTTTTTTACCGGCTGAGCAATACCCTTTTATATTGGTTGAAAGTGTGCAGGGTGTACCCGACGAAGACCGTAAAGCGTATGTTGGAAAAACCGAAAAAATTGATTTAGGCAGATACGTTAATACCGAAGTTTTTAGCGACGATGATAAAATGATGGTGCAGCAGTTGCGCAAACTGCAACCCGGCGAAGTAAGTCGTTACCTGAGCCGCAACTCACCTTTCAGTGGCATTTGGGAAAATATAATTCAGCAACACAACGACGAGCTGCCCGAGGAAACCCGCAGCCTGATAGTTGAATACCTGCATCCCAAATACCGCAAAATATTTGCCGATGCCAATCCCTATTTTTCCTTTGTATTGGGGGGTAATAAAAACTTTGTAACAGCCAACTTACAAAGTATTCACTTATCGGTTGAGCCGGCACTTTTAAACTTCAACATTACCTATAAAAATAAGTTGTACGAAGTAGAGTGCTTTGTTAAGGTAAACCACCTTGAAATGCCACTTGGGCAAAACGAAAGTTTTTCGCCACTGGTATTTTTGCATAACGACAGTTGCAGCTTATGGGAAAAACCAAAAGATGTTTTGCTGGCAGAAAAGTTTTTACCTACAGGTAAATTAAATATTGCTGAAGCTGACTGGAGCACCCGGCTGCAGGAGTTTATATTGCCACTGGCAAAGGAGTACAATGTACAGTTCAACAATGTAAAGCGCGAAGAGATAAAGGACCTGAAACCCGAGGTTAAATTAATGCTGAGGGAAAAAGGCGATTACCTGATGTTTCAGCCCATATTTGTGTACAAAGGGTATGAGGTAAAACCACAGGATAAGGAAAAAATAATTATTCCGCAGCAGGACCGTTTGTTGGTAATACAACGCAATATTGCTGAAGAAACTGCTTTTATTGAACGGGTTGAAAAGTTACACTCCAGCTTTATACGCCCCGAAGGAACGGATAGCCTGGTTTTGAAAGGAGGTGAAGTTTTAAAAAACAACTGGTTCTTCCTTTTTATTGATGCCATGAAGAATATGGACATCCCTGTTTTTGGGTTTGAAGCATTAAAGAACTTCCGTTTCAATACCGCCAAGCCTTCTACAAAAATTTACATCAGCAGCCATACCGATTGGTTTGATGCTAAAGTGGAAATATTTTTTGGAGAGCAGAAAATTACCGTTGCCGATGTAAAAAAAGCACTGGCCAACAAACAGCAGTTTGTGCCTTTGCAGGATGGATCGCTGGGCATTTTACCCGAGGAGTGGATCAAAAAATATTCATTGTTATTTAGGGTGGGCGAAGGCAAATCCGAAAAAATGAAGCTGAGCCGTTACCACTTCAGCGTTATAGAAGAACTGTATGAAAACCGTGATGAGGAAGAACTATTTTTTCAACTGGAAGAACGGTACGACAAGCTGAAGGAATTTAAAAATATTGAACCTATTGAAGCACCACAGCACTTAAAACCCATTTTACGTCCTTACCAGGAATCGGGTTTTCATTGGCTTAACTACCTGAACGAGGTAAAATGGGGCGGTATTTTAGCCGACGATATGGGATTGGGTAAAACCCTGCAGGCGCTCTCCTTCCTGCATCATATAAAACACGATACCGGTAAATTAAAAGCTTTGGTTGTTTGCCCAACCACCCTAATGTATAACTGGGAGAACGAGATTAAAAAGTTTACACCCACCCTCACCAATTATATTCACCATGGCGGCACACGCTCAAAAGCATCCATCCACGATCCGAATATTGATGTAATTATTACTACTTACGGCACCTTGCGCAGCGATATAAAATTGTTTGTTGAACCCGAGTTTGATTACATCATACTGGATGAAAGCCAGGCCATCAAAAATCCATCCAGTAAGGTTACCAAGGCCGCCAGTTTATTAAAGGCTAAAAGCCGTTTGTGTTTAAGTGGTACCCCACTGCAAAACAATACTTTCGACATTTTTGCCCAAATGAATTTTTTAAACCCCGGCATGCTGGGTACCATGGAATTTTTTAAACAAGAGTTTGCCGTACCAATAGATAAGTTTGGCGAACAGGAGCAAAAAGAGCACCTGCGCAGGCTGCTGTTCCCCTTTATTTTGCGCCGCACCAAAGAGCAGGTAGCCAAGGACCTGCCAGACAAAACGGAGATGATCCTGTTTTGTGAAATGGGTGATGAGCAACGTAAAATTTATGATGCCTACCGCAACGATTTCAGGGATAAAATACTTGGCGTGGTGGAGCAGCAAGGCATCAACAAATCGCAGCTTACCATATTGCAGGGGCTTATGAAGTTGCGCCAGATCTGCGATAGCCCGGCCATCATGAAAGAGCAGGAAAAGTTTCCAAACGTGTCCATCAAGCTCGATGAACTGGTGCGCGAGATTACAGAGAACATTAGCAACCACAAGGCGCTCGTTTTCTCACAGTTCCTCGGTATGCTGGCGCTTATACGCGAAAGGCTTGAAGAGATGGGGGTTAAATACGAGTACTTCGACGGAAGCACCACTGCGCTCGACCGCGAGAAAGCCATTCAAAGTTTTCAGAACGACGATACGTGCCGCGTGTTCCTCATCTCGTTAAAAGCAGGTGGTGTGGGCCTCAACCTTACCGCTGCCGATTATGTGTATATCGTAGACCCATGGTGGAACCCCGCGGTAGAGCAGCAAGCCATCGACCGTACCCATCGTATTGGCCAAACCAAAAACATTTTCGCCTACCGCATGATCTGTAAAGACACCGTAGAAGATAAAATCCTCTCGCTACAGGAAAAGAAACGCGCCCTTGCCGCCGACCTGATTACCGACGATAGCGGCTTTGTGAAGAACCTGACGAGGGAAGATTTGGAGTACCTGTTT
>JBBSJX010000115.1:0-10674 GCA_038256825.1 Chitinophagales bacterium | reverse complement strand
GAAACAACATACCTGTTTTCCTTATCAACTATTTGTAAATCGTGCCTGTTAGGATACAACAAGTTTAAGCGCCGCTTAACATTCTGCAATCCTATACCCGAAGTTTTATCTTTTATTTCCAATGAATTATGTTGATACGAATTGCTTACAACAAATTGTAACAGGTTATCATGCGCCTTTAGTTCAATATTTATTTCGGAGGGTTGTGGTAAGCCTGTACCATGTTTAAAGGCATTTTCAACAAATGGTATTAAAAGCATGGGTTCAATAAAGTAGGATGCATCAAAATCGCTCATGCACACAATTACTTTTACTTTATTGCCAAAGCGCTGCTGCTGTAAATCGATATAGCTTTGGAGGTAATCAATTTCTTTTTCAAGCAGTACTTTGTCTTCATCCGTTTCATATAACATATAACGTAATAGGGAGGAAAGTTTTATTAATGAGGGCTCCAAAAGATCGGACTTTTTGCGTGCAAGCGCTACCATATTATTAAGCACATTAAACATGAAATGGGGGCTTACCTGCGACCTGAGAAAAGCAAGTTCTGTTTTTAAATTCTCTGTTTCTTTTTCTTTAGATAACCTGTCAGTGCTTAGTTTATCTCTAAACATGGTCCATGCCGTGCTGCTGATTACAAATAACAGCGAAGGAAAAAAGTAAAAGAAGACAAACCCACTTATTTTAAACGAACGTTCGGGCACCAGTAAAAGGTAGCTGGCAGTGTGAATGATAAATAAAATCATCAGAAGTGGAACCAACAAAAAGATGTATTGCCGGTATTTGTGTTGTAAAAAATATTTTGGTATGAGGATATATGCATTGATATAAAATAATACGATCCAGGTGGTGCAGTTAACAAGATAACTGTATAAAAAACCACTGTGTTCAGGAGGTGCAGGGTTACTGCCGCGTGACGGGCGTAAAAGGGAAGGCAACGAAAAAAGTACCAGCCAAAATATAACATGCATTAGAATCTTTACCCACGGCTTTGAGGTCCATTTAAGTTTCATGCAGGCAAATTATTATTTTGGATTGATTGAATGCTGCTTTTAAACATTTGTTGCGACCAAACAGCAATTCTTGTATACAAGATCGTAAGGTTATTACTTAATAAAACAACTGTGGGTATTTTTTAAACTTAAATAGTTTGTTTAGTGTTTTTTGATTTTAAGTTTTTATAAGCAAGGTTTTTACACTAACTAATGGTGGTGCATCAATAATCAACAAGGTTAGTAAAAAATAAACGTTGGTAAAAAGCGCATCACTGCTATCATTTTTTACCACGGTAATCAACTATTTTTGCCTTTAAAATTTTGAACTATGGCTAGCACAAAAATTACAGTTAATAATAATGGCTCACTTAAAGTGGAAGGCGATTTTGAAATTGTTGACCGGAACGGGGATGTTTATGGATTAGAAGGACGCGAAATTATTTCGTTTTGCCGTTGTGGACTTTCGCAAAACAAACCTTTTTGTGATGGATCGCATAAAGGGCATTTTGAACACGAAGCAATAGCCTTTAACCTGCCTCCAAAAAAAGTAAACTAAAACTTATTGTTATGTTTTATTAAGGGCTGTTTACTACAGCCTTTTTTAATTCCTTTGTGGTTTCAAAATAATGATCCTAATGATTTGCATAATGATCCTAATTGATTTGCGGTACAAGGGAGTGACACAACGATGTTGCCTTAAAATACAAATGCCGGTAACCAAAAAAGATACCGGCATTTATTTATGAGTATTTAAAGTTTACCTGCTCAGGTGCATACTTCTTTCTTTATACAAAGTTCTGAAATAAGGATCTCTTAAATCTTTTATGAACCTGATGGCTTCGCCTGTGCTTTTCATTTCAGGTCCCAACTCGCGGCTTACGTTTGGAAATTTATCAAAACTAAAAACCGGTTCCTTAATGGCAAAACCTTCCAGCTTTTTTTCGTAAGTAAACTCGGTTAATTTGGCTGCACCCAACATTACTTTGGTTGCAATATTTAAATAAGGTATCTGGTATGCTTTGGCTATAAACGGAGTGGTACGCGATGCCCTTGGATTGGCTTCAATAACAAATACTTTTCCATCTTTTATAGCAAACTGAATATTGATGAGACCGCGAATGTTTAAGGCGCGTGCAATTTTTTCGGAATAATATTCCATGGTAGTAATTACCAGCGGCGTTAGGTTAAAGGCTGGCAACACGGCATTACTATCGCCGCTATGTATACCGGCGGGTTCAATGTGTTCCATCACACCCATAACATGAAAATTCTCTCCATCAAAAATGGCATCAATTTCTGCTTCCTGGCAACGGTCAAGAAAATGATCGATCAGCACCGTATTGCCGGGTAAGTGTTTCAGTAAGCTGATAACGGCCTTTTCCACTTCCTCGTCGTTAATAACAATCCGCATTCTCTGGCCACCCAAAACATAGCTGGGGCGCACTAAAACGGGGTATCCTACTTTGTTGGCTACTTCAATGGCTTCTTCGGCAGTGTGTGCGGTACCATACTCGGGATAAGGAATCTGGAGCTCTTTTAAAAGATCGCTGAAACGGCCACGATCTTCGGCAATATCCATATTATCAAACGAGGTTCCGATGATTTTAATCCCTCTTTCGTGCAGTTTGCGGCTTAATTTTAAAGCCGTTTGGCCACCTAATTGCACAATTACACCCTCTGGTTTTTCTAATTCAATAATTTCCCAAAGGTGTTCCCAGTAAACAGGTTCAAAGTATAATTTGTCGGCAATATCAAAATCTGTGCTTACGGTTTCAGGATTACAATTAATCATAATTGCCTCATAACCACACTCTTTAATAGCCAACAGACCATGAACACAGCAGTAATCAAATTCAATACCCTGGCCAATACGGTTGGGGCCACTGCCTAATACAATAATTTTTTTCTTCTGGGAACTTAATGACTCGTTTGACGGTAAGGAATTGCTCATTTTTTGAGAAAGATTTCGCGAATTTAAGGATTACCACTTAAAACGACCATAATAAAAGGTTACAGTTGCTTTTTAATTACAATGTTGCCTTATTTTTTTACTTAGCGGCGATACCGAACTGGAGAAGGAATGGGTTAAAACACCCTGTTCGTTTACCAGGTATTTGGTAAAATTCCAACCGGGCTCCTCTTCGTTCCAGCCATTTTTGTTGCTAAAAGTTAGCCACTTAAAAACATCGTGTTGAAGTGGGTTTTTGATTACCCCTGTCTTTTTCGCCAGTAAAAAATCTACTCCATAATTTACTTTACAAAAAGTTTCAATTTCATTATCCGTTCCTTGTTCCTGGTTTTTAAAATCGTTGGAGGGAAAGCCAATAACCACCAGGTTATTTTTATATAAATTTTGTAGTTGCTGTAATTCGCCCAATTGTGCGGTAAAGCCACAATCCGATGCCGTGTTTACCAAAAGCACTTTTTTGCCTTTAAACCGGCTCATGCAAACTTCTTTATCCGAGTTATCGGCAAATTTTAAATTGTAAAACGATTGCACGGGTTGTATGTTTTCCTTGTTTTTATTTACGCTAACCTTTAAACCTAATAAATTACTTACCCCCATCACCGCCGGGTAAATTGTTTTTAGTATTGATTGCCTGAATGTCATATTTTATTGTTTTACTACCTACAGAGATACACATGCAAGCTTAGGGCAAAAAAGGTTTTTTATAATTCCTAAACGTACGGGTGCAAATTGTATTTTATGAACCCGGCAGTGTAAATCCTATTTCACATTCGTTGCGTCGCACACTTGTACTATATTTCTTTTATCAACAGTAATTTGCAAATTCTTCATAATATAAATCACTTCAAATGCCAGGTTTACTTTAAAAACCACCTTATAAATTTAAGCTTGCCTTTATAAGGCGGGTATTTAACCGACGGATCTATCCATGTTGCACTATTTAAAATAGCCTTGGGCCGGGTAAAAGTTTCAAAGCTATACTTACCATGGTAGGCTCCCATACCGCTATAGCCCACCCCGCCAAATGGAAGATCAGGATTGCCTAAATGCATTAAAGTGTTATTTATGCAACCGCCACCAAACGAAACCTGCTCCGTATATAATTGTTCTGTTTTATCGTTATTGGTAAACAGGTAGAGTGATAGTGGTTTGGTGTGCGCTTTTATCATTTGCAATGCTTCAGTATGTTCCTTAAATGTAAACACCGGTAACACAGGGCCGAAAATCTCGTCCTGCATTATGGATGTACTGTGCGAAACCTGGTCCATTATTGTAGGGGCCATATACAAATCATCAGCAGCCGTTTGGCCGCCGGTAATAATATTTCCTTGCTGCAAATAACCTTCTAAAGTTGCAAAGCGTTTTTGGTTTACAATTCTTCCATAGTCAGGCGATTGTTGTGCATCTTTTCCATAAAACGACCGAATACTTTTTTGCATTTCATCCATCAATTCATTCTTTCTACTTTCATGAACCAATAAGTAATCGGGTGCAACACAAGTTTGACCAGCATTGGTAAACTTGCCCCAGGTTATACGGTTGGCCGCTACAGTAATATTGGCATCTTTATCAACAATACAAGGACTTTTGCCGCCTAATTCTAAAGTTACCGGTACCAGTTTGGGGGCAGCTAGTTTTGCTATTTCTTTTCCTACAGGTATGCTGCCGGTAAAAAATACGTGGTCAAACCTGTTTTCATTCATAAGTGCCGGAACCACTTCTGCTCCATCACCTTCAACCACCTGGAGAAATTGTGGATCGAAATTTTCATTAATTATTTTTTTTATGATGGCAGAAGTGTGCACTGTGATTTCGGAAGGTTTTAAAACCGCGCAGTTTCCCCCTGCAATGCTACCAATTAAGGGCGCCATTAATAATTGAAAAGGATAATTCCAGGGAGCAATAATCAGCGTAACCCCCAGGGATTCCTGTATAATTTTACTTTTCGATGGAAAAATGAGCAGGGGAGTGCTTACACTTTTTGGGGCCATCCAGCTTTTTAAGTGTTTTAGTGTGTGCGAAAATTCAGCATATAAAAATCCTATTTCCGTTGTATATGATTCTTCTTTGGATTTATGTAAATCGTTGTACAATGCCTCCATTACGGCGTCTTCATTTTGTTCAATAACCCGGCGAAGTTTTTCCAGTTGTTGTTTTCTAAATTCATAAGGCCGGGTCGCCCCACTTAAAAAGTATTCCTGCATTTTTTCTATCATAACAAAAAATGATTTGAGGGTTTAATTGGAAGAAGCATCATCAATACTTATATCTACAATTTAGATCCTGATTTGTTGGTAATAGCCTTGCGTATTAACCCAGGCGCTAATAGGTAGAATAGTTTATGGTTATACTTTAAAGCTATTAAATACTTCATTTACAAGTATGGTTTCCTTGTAATTACGGTTCTTTGCAAATATGTACGATGATGAACATTTTATGCGGCTGGCCTTACGTGAGGCACAAAATGCTTATGATGAGGATGAGGTTCCGGTGGGCGCTGTAATCGTAATAAATAATAAAATAATTGCAAAAGGTAGAAACTCGGTTGAAAAGTTAAACGATCCTACCGCACATGCTGAAGTTTTGGCTGTAACGGCAGCATGCAGTTATTTAGGAGCCAAGTATCTACCCGATGCAACGTTGTATGTTACGGTTGAACCGTGTCATATGTGTGCAGGTGCATTGTACTGGAGTAAACTGCAGCGGGTAGTATTTGGTGCTTCAGATATTAAAAATGGTTACCGGCATTTTTGTGGTCAAGCCAATCCCTTTCACCCAAAAACCCAACTGAGCTTTGGGGTTCTTGCTGATGAATGTGCAGGGTTGATGAAAGATTTTTTTAAAGCAAAGCGTAAAAAGTTTGGTCAATAAGTTAACTGCCGGTTGCTCGTGAACCTTTTTATTTACGATCTGTTACAAAAGCATGTCTAAAGTTTATTCCTTAAAAACGGTTACAAAACTCCCTATTTCGTTGGATGAGGCGTGGAGCTTTTTTAGCCGCCCCCAGAATTTAAAAGATATTACCCCTTCTAATCTTGGTTTCCAGATAAAAAGTAAACATCATGGAGAAGCAATGTATGCCGGGCAAATTATAGAGTACACGGTAAAGCCTGTTTTAGGTATACCATTATATTGGATGACGGAAATTACCCACGTGGTAGATAAGCAGTATTTTATTGATGAACAGCGTTTTGGGCCCTATAGCCTGTGGCACCATCAACACCATTTTAAATCAATTGACCGTGGGGTTCAAATGACTGATATTGTACATTACAAATTGCCTTTTTGGTTTTTAGGCGATGTTGCTCATGACCTATTTGTAAAAAAACAGCTTTCCGGTATTTTTGATTTTAGGTCTAAAAAAGTAGAACAACTTTTTGGCCCATGGGTTGAAAAACAGGCTTTAAAAGTGGTTTAAAGCACAGACTCATGCAATAAAAAACCCTTCAAATTTTGAAGGGCTTTTTGTAAAAAAATTTTTAAATAAATGCTATCCGGGAACCCGGGAAATGTATTTTTCAATTTCTTTTATCTGGTCCACTACTTGTTTTGTGGTTGGTTTTAAGGCTTTAGCTTTTCTAAAAAAATCCTTCGCAGCCCTGAATTCTCTTTTGTTCATATGTATCTGGCACATACTTAAAAATGCTACGGCCTGGCTTTCCTTATCTGCCAGTCCTGCACGAATAGCCTGGCGAACATAGCTTTCACCCACCTTCATTTCGCCTTTTTGCATAGCCATCATTCCCAACTGTAATTTATTGGCTCCTTCAGCTTCCGCCATAGGCGAGCCAAGGCTAAGGCTTTTCTTCATGTGTTTTTCAGCAGAATCAAAATCCTGGTCCATCATACTAAGGTTGCCCTTTAAAGTATAGTAAGTGGAACGGATAGGCTTGTACAGTAAATTAGGATACCAGATGGTATTCATAATTCTTTTAACTTCTTCCATATCACCTTTTTCCATTGGCTCCTGTATAAGGCGCAATGGGCCAATCATAAAATGGCTGACAATCCCGATTATTGCAACAAAATACAATATAAAAGAGGGCCAGAAACCTGAGGTAACATTTACAATAATTGCAAGTACAATCGCCAGGATGCTTAGATATAATCGATACTTTATGATCAGGTTGTAAAACTTCATACTACTTTTAAAATTGGGCGGCAAAGATAGGCCGTAAAAGGAAAAGGTGTAGCTGCAATTTAAACCTACTAATATTTGTCGTTGTTAATTTCTACCCAGTAATTGTCGGGATCCTGGAAATAAATCTGCTTTACACCATCCACCCGGTTAGTAACACTGTTTTTGTCACCATTCCAGGCTTCGTAGGCAATATTGTTTTTTACCAGCACCTTTATAAAATCCTCAATCGATTCAACACTAAAACACAAATGAGAGTTTTTGTCGTGTGGTACAATTTCCTTTGCTCCCGAAATAATATGTAAATGACTATGGTCGCCAACCGAAAACCAGGTATGCCGTCCATCGTGAAAAGGTTCGGGTATCGTATCAAGGCCAACAATATCCCTGTAAAACGAAGTACTGATACCTAAATTTTTTACATAATGTGCTATATGATTTAAGTGCGGGGCTTTTTGTGCAGTTGCCTTAAGTTGAATATTAACCAGGCAAACCAGCGAAAGAATAATTATCAAAAACGTCTTTTTCATAAAAAAATTTGGCAGTAAAATACCTATAAATTGAATAACAGAAACCCTTATTTTTGCGCTTCGGAAAAAAATACCTGGTCCTGTAGTTCAATGGATAGAATAGAAGTTTCCTAAACTTTAGATACAAGTTCGATTCTTGTCAGGACCACCAAACAAAAAGGGTGCGCAGTAATGCCACCCTTTTTGTTTTGCCTTTATCCTTGAATGCTTAGCAATAATGTTGAGCAATGATATGTAGTCGCTTTATTCGGTGGCTCAATGTTTTCATCATTTTTACTTTTTACTTTTTACTTTCCATTTTCCTGTCCTTAGCTTTTGTGGTGCTATTAGGCATTGTTGTGTCACTCTCTTGTACGTCCGGTTCTTTAGGCTGCTTTTAATCCAAAATATATTATTGAGATGTAAACTTTCTTAACTGGAAGTTTGATTTGCGAATTTCGTTGCAGGTGTTGTCGTCAACGGTAGCGGAGTAGGCAAATTAGTCCCTGGTTCATGGTTCTACTCTGCTCACGCTACAGTTGAACGATAAGGCGCCATCAGCGCAATTTAAGAATGCCGGGGTCCCTTTGCTACGCACAAAAGCTATGCAAGGAGACCCCAGCAGGACGAAAAAACACTTTTAACAGGTTCACAACGGCGAACCCAACTGTGATTTTTTTAAAGACTTAGTCAATCCGTATTTTCCCAATATATCGTTGATCAATTCAAATAGCCAGTTCGGTGAAAATGGCCCCAGCACGATCTCATCAATTAATTGCTCCAAATTAACCGATATATATTTTCCAGCATCTAACTCTTCATTTGACCAGTCATGCTCAAATCCGCTCGGTGGATTGATTAAAAACATAAGCCTTACTTCATCTTCATACTGATATGCTTTATGTTTGTGAACGGTGGCAAAGAATGTATTTCCTGCTGGTGCACGATCTACTCTATGATCAATATATCTAATTTCGCTTACTCTGATATCTTCGGCTGTAATCCTAAATGCTTCATTTAACCTTCCGATCGAGGACCTAATCATTATACCCTTGCCAAATTCGGAATATATCTTCCATAAAGCTGCAGATTCTCCTTCACTTTTGTTCCAACAATTTATGCAAGTCAAAGCTTTGTATTGGCCTTCTAGTTTCAAGTATTCATTTAGTCTTTGTATTGCCTCATCCTCCGAAATATTTCCTCCATCGCTATACCAATCAAGCATTAATTTTCGACTTGATAAAGCACTAACTCCTTCATATTGATCTTCCAATCGATCCAATCTTGTAAAAAACAAACATCTTTTGTGGAGTAGAGAAAGAAACTTGGTTAAATCTAAGTATTTGCTGATAGAGTAGTCTGTCTTGGGGTATATAACTGGCGCAGTATCTTGAATAATTGGCATTTAACAAGGTACTAATTTTCTCCCATAGCTAAATAGGTAAGCTGGTCTAAATGGTTGATCATAGTCTACTTTCAATTTATAATATCTCAGCTAAAATCACTCCATGCAAGATTTCTGCGCTTGCTAGTGTTGCCACAGCAGCGCCGTTTCATGGTGTTAGCATCTGTAACTTGCAGCACAGGCTTAGTTGGGCAAAAAACAAAGGCTGAGCACCCACGCCCAGTGCACTGGTAACAACACCAAAAACGGCCAACTGTTTTGCCCCTGCTAGTGTTCTTTATAGCCCGGCTGTTGCATGTTGTTGTCATCTGCAACCGCAGCGCATGCATAGGTTAACAAAGAACCAAAGCCCATCCAGGACTGCGTTCGGCAATAGAATTATAAAAGCTGACAAAAAGATATAAAGCATGGAGAAGAAACCTCACCGCTCCTTAGTGTACCGCAGCACAACTACGGAGGGCATATGAGAACCCAGATGCGATATAATCCTGACCAGGTAAGGACTTTAAAGAATGAAAACACCTTGCAATGGCGCGGCTGCAATGGAATACCAACAAGGGCAAAAATCACTGCAGTTTAAGAATGCCGGGGTCCGTTTGCCAGGCACAAAACCTTTGCAAGGAGTCCCCTGCAGGACGAAGGTAATTTTATTTTAGTAGCAAGAATTGATGCAAACGCCGGATATTTGACAAGATGAAACGGCAAATATGGCGTTACAGATAACACGCTTTTAATTTTTTTAATGCTTACTGAAAACATTCACTTTATTTATTCAAAACTCGAAAGGGTTGATCTTAGTAAATTAGTATGGGTCAGGACAACCTTTGATTACCGGTGGGCAATAAAAAAATATTATTGTTCATTTTCCCAAGTCCGTCGAACAACAAAAAATCGCCAATTGCCTTTCTTCATTAGATGAATTAATTACTGCACAAGCAGAAAAAATAGTAGCACTCAAAGCCCATAAAAAAGGATTGATGCAGGGGTTGTTTCCGTCGTCTGAACTATGATTTTTGTGATTAAATGAAAACTATGATTAGACTAAGCAACACAGCCAGAAAACACACGACCCAAAAATCAAACCCCATCAAATAATCAAACAAATCAAAGTTCAAGACAATGATTAACGAGCAATATCCTGAAAGTGAATTAACCGGCAAAATTATAGGTTGTGCGATGGAAGTGCATAAGGTTTTGGGTAATGGTTTTCAGGAAGTCATTTATCAAAGAGCATTAGCAATTGAAATGACCAATCAGCATATCGCTTTCAGTCGTGAGCATGAAATGGATATTTACTATAAGGGGGAAAATATCGGCACAAGAAGGGTTGACTTTTTTGTTGAAGAAAAAATAATGGTAGAACTAAAAGCCATTATTCAGTTGGAAGATGTGCACCTGGCACAAGCCATCAACTACCTCGAAGCTTACAATATGAATGTAGGTTTACTAATAAATTTCGGAAGTAAAAGCCTACAATTTAAGAGAGTAATGAAAACTAAAACGAAATCATAGCCCATCAAATAATCAAACAAATCATAGTTCAAGACTAATGAACACAATGAATAACGAGACCTCTACATATCATCACCTGGTTAATGAAATTAGCGTTTTACTGCAGCAGGGCAGAGAACAGGCTGCCAAAGCGGTCAACACGTTGT
>JBBSJX010000114.1:0-10697 GCA_038256825.1 Chitinophagales bacterium | reverse complement strand
TTTTTGCTTAACCGCCCTTACGAAGATTTTGATGCCAGAAAATACTTAGAGTACCGTCTGTTCTGGCCTTATTCATCGGGTTTACCCGGCCAATGGATGAGCCACCAAATTGATACCGTGCATTGGTTTACCGGTCTAAGTCACCCACGTAGCGTTGTTGCCAACGGCGGAATTTACAAGTGGAAAGATGGACGCAGAAACTGGGATACTATTACGGCTGTTTTTGATTACGGCCCTGCCGATGATCTTTCAAAAGGCTTCCAGGTAAGTTTTCAATCGCGTATGCACAACGGTGATGAAAACCCTGCCGAAATTTATTATTCAAACGGGGGCGAACTAAACCTGAACACCAATATGGTTTCACCAAAAGGTGGCTTGCGCAAACGCTTTGCACAGGATATGGGAATGGAAGAAAACCTGTTACCGGAAATCAGTTTAAAAAATACAGAAAAAGTGGTGGCATCGGCTAATACGGGTGGCGATGTGCTAACCTCCAACCACGTGCGTAACTGGATGGAGTGTGTGCGTAGCCGCAAACAAACCAATGCCCCTGTGGAGGCAGGTTACAGCCATTCCATTGCAAACATTATGACTACAGCCGCCGCCCACACCGGGCAAAAAGCCACGTTCGATGAAAAAACCCAGGAAGTAATGGTGGGTGGAAAAGTATTTAAATATTAAATAGCATTTTAATACCAGCGTACGGTTTTCATAGCATCATCGTTGCGTCGCAAGCACTTCATCGGCATACCGTTGAAGTGCTTTTTTTTATGTAAATTATGGCCTGTTTACCAGGTTTGCTTCCAAAATGTACTACCGTCATTTTTCCAATTTTGTTGTATGAAACCACTAATAGAAAAATTACCACTCAACTCCGATGCCTCGTTTGTTGCACGCACCCATACTACCCCTCATTTTGAAGTACCCTGGCACCAGCACGAAGAAGTAGAACTTATTTTATTTAAGGAAGGAGCAGGGCTAAGTTTTGTAGGTAATTATGTGGGCGAATTTGAAGTAGGCGATATCTTTTTTTTAAGTTCTAACCTACCACATACTTTTCAAAAAAGTGGAGATATAATTACCAGTGCAGTAGTAATACATTTTAAGGAGAATTTTTGGGGTAACGATTTTTTAAACCTCGCCGAAACTCAAACCATCACCCAGTTATTTAATGCCGGCAAACAAGGTTTAAAGATTACCGGCCAAAGCAAAAAGTTATTATCAAATCTTATTCAATCGCTTGAAAAAGGCAAGGGGTTGCGCAGGCTAATTAACTTAATGGAATGTCTTGAAATACTTACCGCCAAAAAGGAATATAAAGCTTTATCCACCCAGGAAATAAAACCCCTTAACTCAAAAAACAGGGATCGTATCGACCGGGTTTTTCAGTTTACAATGGACAATTTTAAAGAACCCATTCAACTGTTGCAGGTGGCCGAAATAGCATCAATGAGTGTGCCCGCCTTTTGTAACTATTTTAAAAAGAGCACCCGAAAAAAATATATTGATTTTTTAAACGAAATAAGGATTGGTTATGCCTGTAAATTATTACAGGACACACAGTCCAGTATTGTAGATGTTTGTTTTGCCAGTGGCTTTAACACCCTTGCTCATTTTAACAAGCAGTTTATGCGAATCCGCAACCTAACCCCCTCAAAATACCGCAAGGCTTTTAATAATAACTCCAATGCAGATGCCTTATTAACCGTAAGGCAAATTGATATGATCAGCTACTAACTTGCGAAAATTGAAAATTAGCATATCAGGAAGCCCAAAATTTTCAACTTTTTAATAAAATGTTGCATCAATTGTTGCAGTAAAATTGCTACCGTTTGCACACATCTTTATTGTTTTTTCTTTTTGCTCTGTAAGAGCACCCTGTTTATAGAAATCATTCAAAAACGATAATCCAAGCTCCGTAGGTGCTTCCTGATTACTGAATTATAGGTAGCACCTACAGAGCTAAAGAACTTCAAATTCAAATTTTCTACAAACAGGGTGCTCCTCTGAAGCAATTAGACGTTTTGTATTTTATGAAATTTAAAAAATGTAAAACTCACGCATTTGTGTACATATGTAGGTACAAGTGTGCGAACTGCCAGGGTCGGTCAAGATTGCAACAAAAATTTAATAGCTAAACATGGCATGGTTCACCATAAAAAAAGCCGGATGATTAATCCGGCTTAAACAAAAAGTTTTTATGTAGGTTACCAACTTCCACCGGAGCCGCCACCACCAAAGCTTCCGCCACCAAAGCCGCCGAAGCCGCCACCACCACCGGAGCCGCCGCCGAAACCGCCGCCACCAAATCCGCCACCACGGCCACCAAGCGCATTACCTAAAAGAGCACCCGCTAAAAAACCACCATAGCCACGGCGACTAACCATTCCACCCCCACGACCGCCACCGCCACGGCCACGGCCAGCCAGCATCATAATAATTACGAAAATAATTATAACCCCGAGTATGGATCCACCGCCGCCTTTGCCTTTTGCACCACGTTTACTATAACCCGCGGGTGGCTTATACTCACCTGCCGCTGCTTTCATAATAGCCGTAGTTCCTAGTTCAAGGCCGCGGTAAAAATCGTTTTCCTTGAAATTGGGGCGTATTTCATTATCGATAATGGATTTTGCAGTGATGTCTGGTATGGCACCTTCTAAACCATAACCGGGTGCAATAAATATTTTGCGATCGTCTTTTGCAACAAGCACAATTACCCCGTTATTGGTTTTTTTATTTCCAATCCCCCACTCTCTTCCAAGTTTTACGGCATAATCAACCGGTGCATAATCGTCGGTAGATGGTACAATTATAATGGCGATCTGGTTACTGGTACTATCATCGTAGGCTACCAGTTTGCGCTCTAAAGTTGCAACCTGGTCGGGGGTTAAGGTGTTTGTAAAATCGTTAACCAGCCTGGGCGGATTGGGACGACCCGGAATTTTTTGCGCCATGGCTCCCACCACACAAATCGAAAAGAGTAAAAGGGTAATTAAAATACGTTTCATGCTGTATTAGTAAGAACAATCCCGCATGATGCGGGATTGTTTTATTTTCCAAAAATTATCTCATCAGGGAGTTCATTCTTATCGCCGGCTTCGTAAGGAAACTGCTCCTGCAGTGCTTTGCCTAAATCGGTAACGCACTTACAAATGCCACCAACAATATCGTTAGCTGTAAAATCGCGGATAATGATTTCTACCTCCTTGTTCCAGAAATCAGCACCCAAACGCTGGTATATTCCTTCATCGGCAAATAAAGCCAACTGGTGGTCGTCCATAGCAATGTAAAATATAACGGCGTTACGGTCTCTGGTAAGTTCCATTTTAAGGTTAAAGAAAATTTCTTTAGCCCTGTCAACAGGATCCACGTATTCGCATTTTCCTTCTACAAATACACGCACTTCGCCACTGGTATGGTTTTCTGCCTGCTTAATTGCATCAACCATGCGTTGCTGTTCCTCAGCATTAAAAAATTGTCGTTGTTTTTTTGAAAATATTCCCAAGACTTAATTTTTTAGAATTTCACTTCAGGAGCCTTATCAGCGCCTGCATCGGCAGTAAAGCCTGCACGTGGTTTAAAGCCCATCATTCCTGCAAAAATGGCTGCAGGAAATTTACGCACCTGTGTATTGTAGGTTTGAACAGCCGCATTGTAATCGTTTCTGGCAACTTTAATTCGGTTTTCAGTTCCTTCCAATTGAGCCTGCAATCCACGGAAGGCATCATTTGCACGAAGGGTAGGATATTGCTCGGATACTACTAACAATCGTCCCAAAGCTTGTGACAACTGGCCTTGCGTTTTTTGAAACTCCTGTAATTTTTCAGGGGTAAGATCGTCCGCATCAACTTTCATTTGTGTTGCTGAAGCCCTTGCCTGTATCACCTCTGTTAAGGTTGACTTTTCAAAATCAGCCTCACCTTTTACGGTATTAACCAGGTTGGGTATCAAATCGGCACGACGCTGGTAATCGCTCTGAACATTGTTCCAGGCAAGTTTAACTACTTCATCTTGTTGAACAAGACTATTGTATTGGCCACAGCCGCATCCTCCTAAAATAAGAACCGCTGCCAATATGATAATTAATGTGAGATTTTTTCCTTTCATTTTTTATTTATTTTTAATAGCCAAATGTAGCTGATAATATTGTAATGTTAAGAAGCTTAACTATTTATAGCAGCAATTCCCGGCAATTCTTTTCCTTCAAAATACTCTAACATAGCGCCGCCACCAGTACTAACATAACTAACTTTATCGGCAAGGCCAAATTGGTTGATTGCAGCAACACTATCGCCGCCACCTACAAGGGTATATGCACCTTTTAAAGTAGCATTGGCTACCAGGTTAGCAATTTCGCGGGTGCCCATTTGAAATTTTTCCATTTCAAATACGCCCATGGGGCCATTCCAGAGAATGGTTTTACTGCCCATAATAATGTTGCCAAACAAATCCACACTTTCTTCAGCAATATCAAGCCCCATCCAACCTTCGGGTATTTGATCGTTTGAAACGGTTTTTGTATTTGCATCGGCAGCAAACTTATCGGCCACCACGCTATCGGGTGGTAAAATGATGTTTACATTTTTAGCCTTTGCCTTTGCCAGCAGTTCTTTTGCAAGCTCCAACTTATCATTTTCAACCAGGCTGCTTCCAATTTCTTTACCCTGTGCTTTTAAAAAGGTATAAGCCATTCCACCACCTATAATAATAAAATGTGCCCGTTCCATCAGGCTTTCTATCAGCATTATTTTATCGCTCACTTTTGCGCCTCCTAATATTGCAGTAAAAGGTTGTTCTGCATTTTTAAGCACTTTATCGGCAGCGGTAACTTCATTCTCCATTAACAAACCAAACATTTTTTTATCGCCGGGAAAAAACTGTGCAATTACTGCCGTAGAGGCATGTGCACGGTGGGCGGTTCCAAAGGCATCATTTACGTATACATCGCCCAGCTTACTTAATTTTTCAGCAAAATCTTTATCGCCTTTTTCTTCTTCTTTATAAAAACGAAGATTTTCCAATAAAAGCGCTTCGCCCGGTTTTAACTCGTTTGCCAGCTTTTGTGCCTCCTCACCTATACAATCTTCGGCAAATTTTACAGTTGTGCCACCTAACTGCCCACTTAAATGATTAACCAGGTGTTTTAAACTATACTTATTGGTTGGACCTTCTTTTGGGCGACCCAGGTGGCTCATTAAAATAACTTTGCCACCATCGTTTAATATTTTTTGAATAGTTGGTATTGCTGCACGTATACGATTATCGTCCGTAATTTCAAACTGATCGTTTAGTGGTACATTAAAATCTACGCGGACTAAAACTTTTTGTCCGGAGAAGTTGTGTTGTTGAAATTTGCTCATAATTGTAGGGATCGTTTTAAGATGGGTGATTTTTGGGGGGTTTAAAAACCAATGGTATAAATAGCATACCACGCTTTTGGATTTTATTGCACCGGGTGGCTTCAAATTTAAATAAAAAACCGCAGCTCCTTTAAGCGGAACTGCGGTGCACAATGATATTTAGTACAAGAGTGCGACGCAACGGCTGATGAATAAAGTTTGAACTGCCGGCTACACCCAAAAAATTACTTAATTAAACCGGCAAAAAAATGAACGGTACGTACCAGTTGGCTAACATAACTCATTTCGTTATCGTACCAGCTAACGGTTCTAACCAATTGCTTATCGCCTGCTGTTATTACTTTGGTTTGCGTAGCATCGAACAACGAACCAAACCTTGTTCCAATAACATCGGTGCTTACAATTTCATCTTCGTTATAACCAAAGCTCTCGTTGCTGGCGGCTTTCATGGCAGCATTTACTTCTTCAACAGTAACCTGCTTTTCCAAAATAGTTGTCAGCTCGGTTAACGAACCTGTGATTACTGGAACACGCTGTGCGCTACCATCTAACTTACCTTTTAATTCGGGTAACACCAGGCCAATGGCTTTTGCAGCGCCGGTGCTGTTGGGTACAATGTTAGCAGCAGCAGCTCTTGCACGACGAAGATCACCTTTTGCATGTGGTGCATCTAAAGTGTTCTGGTCGTTGGTGTAAGCATGAATGGTGGTCATAAAACCTGTAACAATTTTATACTCATCATTTAAAACCTTAGCCATGGGAGCCAGGCAATTTGTGGTGCACGATGCACAAGAGATAATGGTTTCAGAACCATCCAGTATTTCGTGATTAACGTTAAACACTACTGTTTTAAGATCGCCGGTTGCCGGTGCCGATATTACAACACGCTTAGCGCCTGCTGTAAGGTGGGCTTCAGCCTTTGACCTATCGGTAAAAAATCCGGTGCTTTCAATTACCACATCCACCTCGTGTTTTCCCCATGGAATTTGAGAAGGATCTTTTTGTGCATATATGATTACCTCTTCGCCGTTTACATTTATTGAGTTATCAGTACTGGTAACATCCCCTTCAAAGCGACCTTGAGCACTATCATATTTTAAAAGATGGGCCAAAACTGCGGGGCTCGTCAAATCGTTTATTGCTACCACATCAATCCCTTCCATATTATATATCTGGCGAAACACCAGGCGGCCTATTCTGCCAAAACCATTAATTGCAACTTTAATTTTACTCATAAAAATTTTATTTATTCGTTTTAAACGTTGCGAATTTACAAGTTAAGATGCATTTAGTTTGAATTTTTTTGAAGACAAGCCATCATTTACTATCAATTTTTATTGCGTCGAACTCTTGTACTTAAACTTTTTAAGCAACACTTTTAGGTAAATACCATTGTGTTTGGGAGGAGAACTCATTGAAAAACCAGAAACAAAGAAGGGTGTGAAATTTTTTTTTGTAATCTTTAAAAAAAGTTTTGGCAGAAATAACTGATGCCCCTATTTTTGCGCTCCAATTAACAAAATGGAGCGTTGGTCAAGGGGTTAAGACGCCTCCCTTTCACGGAGGAATCACGGGTTCGATTCCCGTACGCTCTACAAAAGCAACAAAAAGCCTGCAACTAAACATTGCAGGCTTTTGCTTTTATATGCTTCTCTATATTTTTTCCTGCTTTCTATTATAAAATATATTTATCGGCAGGTTTCAAACTATTTCCGCAAATTAGAATGCATTACCAGTGTTGCATAAATCTCTTCAACTTTAAAAGCATGTTCAGCAGCAGGTTCGTCGTGCTTTTCATTTAAAATACCAACCATCATTTCCATTGCTTTTTCGCCCTGCCCATAAGGGTATTGCTCAATAGATGCCAAGGGTGGATAAGCTGTATAACTGGTAATGGGCAGGTTTGCATAACTTACAAAAACCAGCTCTTTATTTATTTGTATGTTTTTATGCTGGGCAAACTGTACCGCATCCATATGTACATAATCGTTAAAAGTAATAATGGCCTGCGGCCGATTTTTTAATGCCAGTAAGTTTTTCATGGCTTCAATAGTACCTTCTTTGCTTAGGTCTGTTTTTTCAACCATCTGCATATCTACCTTCAACTTCTTTTTGGATACGCCTTCAATATACCCGTTCAATCGCTCTTTACTTGCCTGTATTCTATCGGGGCCATTAATCATAGCAATACGTTTAAACCCCCTGCTAAACAACCAGTTTACCATTTCTACAGTTCCTTTGTATAAGTTGCAGTAAACCTTGTTTGCTTCAAATTGGGGAACCCTATCAAAATAAACAACGGGTATATCATATTTTTCCAAAGCCCGTAAATGATCGTATGTATTGGTTTGTTTAGATAAGGAAATGATGAGGCCATCTACCCGCTGCCGCTTCATTGCATCTACTATTTTAATTTCCTTTTCCTGGTCGTCGTAACTCTGGCCAAACAATATGGTATAGTCGTGTTCCAAGGCAGCAATTTCAATTCCGCTGATCGCCTCCGAAAAAAAATCTTCCCTTATATTAGGCAGTACAACCCCTATTACAAAAGTCTTTTTTTGTTTAAAAGATATGGCTTTGGGATTGGGTTCGTAGTTAAGTTCCTTTGCCAATTGCTGCACACGCATTTTAGTTCCCAAACCTATTCGTGGATGGTTGCTCAATGCCCTTGATACAGTAGAAACCGATACATTAAGCTGTCGGGCAATTTCTTTTATGTTTATAATTTTTGGAGGTTCCATTATTTAATTTATAGTAAACCCGTGCAGTAATAAGCGTGATAGAAATATAAAAAGGAATGCTATAAAGGTGGGATATAAAAACCATAAAAAAAGGGTGGTTGTAGAAACAACGCACCCTAATGCTGCTATGCGTGAGAAAAACTTAATTATAACTATTGTAAATAACCTGATGGAAAATAAATTAATTGCCTGTATGCTCAAACTTATTGATAAATAACATGGAAATACCGCGCAACCGGTTGAGCAAAAATTAGCGCAATCGGTTGTACAACTAATATTTTGAGTTTATCCTTTCTATTAACTAAACTTTGGCTGAAAAGTAGGTAACAGCATTACGAGGCATTATGTCAATCTTATAAAATTTAAAGCTTATAAAGTTTACAAAATAAACTACGGCCGCCTTATACTTTATTACCATGGTGGCAATTTTAGTAGTTTTATAAACGGATTTACCGGGATGTTTACTTTCAAAATATTGAAGTGATGAAGATTGAGAAGACCGAGATAACACCACAAACAGGCAATCACGTTTCAGTAATAAAACGGGAAGAATCGTTTTTTCAATCACCTTTTCATTTTCATCCTGAGCTTGAATTGGTTTATGTAAAAGAAAGTTTTGGCAAACGCATTGTTGGCAATAATGTTGAAAATTTTGAAGCAGGCGACCTGGTTTTCCTGGGGTCGAACGTACCACACGTTTGGCTGAACGATGAAATTTATTACACCGAAATTGCCACACTTAAGGCCACATCCATTGTAGCATATTTTAATAAAGATATTTTTGGCCCTTTGTTTTATAAACTTGAACAAACCTCCAGTATTAGCGATCTTTTTCAACGTGCAAAAAGGGGCATGCGTATTACCGGCGAAACCAATAAAATAATTATTCAAAAACTGGAAGAGCTGCTTAAAAAAACAGGTTTCGAAATAATTGTTGGCCTGTTTGAAATACTGAACATTATTGCAAATAGTAATGATATTACTTTGATTAATGCCGATGTTTACCAGCTATGCGATGACAATGTTCACAATAACAGGCTTAATGCCGTATTTAAATACATACAGGATAATTACAACGAAGACATAAGCCTGGCCAGCATTTCAACAATTGCCAATCTTACCCCGCCCTCTTTTTGCAGGCTTTTTAAATCTAAAACTAAAAAGCATTTTATTGAATACCTGAATGAAGTAAGGGTATCAAACGCCTGCAAATCGTTACTGGAAAGTGATAAAAGTATTTCTGAAATTGCCTATAATTGCGGCTATAAAACAATAGCCAATTTTAATAAAATTTTTAAAAAAATTACCGGCCTTACACCCAAAGAATATAAACACAAAGCGGCGGTCTAAGTTCCAATTTAATTGCCCAGATTGTAATCATAATTTTTATAAATCAATTACTTTTTTCGGGCTCTTAACTGAGCCAAAACTTTTGAAAGCTTTTTGGGATTGTTCACATACTTCTCCAGGTTATATAATTCTACTCTTCTAAATTCTGTAGGGTGGCTTTCGCTTTGTAACGAAATAGTGCCGGACGTCAGCGGAGCACCACCTTTTAAACCAGCCTTCTTAACCCACTTATCATTACCATCATATTGAGGTTTGGTAAAAGTCAAAACCGTATCACCTTCAACAATGTGTTTAATAATTGAATCGCCCAATACCAGCACTTCAGCAGTTACCCACTGGTCGCCATGATAGGTTTTTGAAGTAGAATTAACGCAATGAGGCGTAAACAATTTACCATTTAAAAACACATTGGTGCCCGGCGAACAAAGGTTGTTTGTGGTTCGTGGATCTTTTCCATTACCACCTAATAGTTGGGCTTCAAGCGAGATAGGAAAATCCTGGTTTAATTGCATAGACTGGGCTGATTGCCCATGCAGCATTATGCCATTGTTCCTGAACGCCCAACCCGGTCCATTTTTTATTTGATCACCTACAAATCGATATTCAACAGTGAGCAGGTAAGCCGAAAATGGTTTGTCGTAAAACACGTGGCCATACTGCTCTTTAAATTTATCATCGTATTGATCGTAGCTTACTTTTAAAACCCCATTCTCTACCCTGAACGTATTCCCAAAATTTTCGCCCACGGGGTGATCTTTAATCTTCACGGTCCACCCTTTAAAATCTTTACCATTAAAAAGTTGGATACCTTTTATATGCTTACTTTTTTTCTGCGCACTACCCATTACTGTAACCAATAAAAGCAAAGCGGTCATTATTTTTTTCATCGGTTAAGCGTTATTAATTTTTAAAAATAATTGTTAGAGCGTAATTTTTAATCCTTCTTCTTTATACGTTGAATATCGTTGAAATATGATTAACCGAATGATATTTTTTTGGGCCGGTCATTCGTGCAAAATGCACCTTTTGTTGCGTCGCACACTTGTACTTTTTGTACACCTGGCAGCATTATTTGCGATCCTTATTATTACTTACAATTTATATTATAGTTGCATTTTTTACTGCTGTACAAGGGTGCGACGCAACGATGCCACAACAAAGACCTGATGCTGGAACCATAAAATTCTATTTGTTATCCAACTTGTTATGGTACAAATATCGGCTCATTAATTACAACTGTATC
>JBBSJX010000113.1:0-10827 GCA_038256825.1 Chitinophagales bacterium | reverse complement strand
GCCGCTATCAGAATATTATTCATTCTCTCAAACCTGAAATGTTGTTTTTCGGTGCGTTCGCATCGTAAAGGAATAATTTCTGAAACACCAATTTCTGTTGCTTTTTCAAGAAACCACTCAAAGCGCGCAGCATTTTTTAATAAGGATATTCCAATGGAAACCTGGCGCTCTTTTTTTTCAATAAACTTTTTATCAATAATTCTTACGGTGGTTTTCTTTTTATGATCGTCGGCAATGGCGGCCGTAATTAAATCTCCTTTACCATTGGTAAGTTGTAATTGATCGCCTTGTTTCATTCGCAGCACCTGCACCACATGCCGGCTGGTATCTTCATTTAACAATTGAAAATCGCTGTTTTCAAAGTGGCTTGTGTAGAAAATAGGTAATGCCATGGCGTAAAAGTAAAAACAATAATGCCCCGGAAATTCCAGGGCATTTATATTATTTATTGAAAAACCATTTAAAAACGGTTTTAAGTAAAAAGCTGATTATTGATTGACTGATAAAGTGATTGCGACGCAAGGATGATGCTATGAAAAACCACGGCTGGTATCAAAAAATTTTAAAAAGGTGCCGCCTCGTCAAAGCCGTCATCAAAATTACCTGTATTCATCTTACTGCCCTTCTGAATAAAGAGTTTGGCTCCATCATCACCTTGCTCGCCTGCGGGGCTGCCACCCGGGCCTAAAGGTTTCCAATTGCCGCCCCCACCCGAGGGGGAACCGCCTGTATTTCCGCCACCAAAATCATCACCTTCTTCCTCTATAAATTTTTGTATGTGTAATAACGCTTTTAGCTTAATTGTTTCAAGGCTACCATTACGGTGCTTGGCAATTCTTACGTGTGTTTCGCCCCGGTTACTTTCACCCATTTCGTTGGTATTGATCTCGTAATATTCGGGACGATACAGGAACATTACCATATCGGCATCCTGCTCAATGGCACCGGATTCACGTAAGTCACTCAACTGTGGCATCTTACTTTCCTTACGGGTTTCAACTGCTCTACTTAACTGGCTCAGTGCAATTATGGGCACTTTTAATTCTTTTGCCAATCCTTTCAGGTCTCTCGAAATTCGACTAATCTCCTGCTCACGGTTGCCCCCCTTTTCGTTGGTACCGCTCATAAGCTGCAGGTAGTCAATTATAATAAGGCCCACCTGGTGCTTATTAACCAAACGGCGGGCTTTTGCCCTGAACTCAAATATGTTTAATCCTGCAGTATCATCAATATAAATTGGGGCCTGGCTCAATTTGTTTACCCCCTTGCTATATAACTGCTGCATTTCGTAATCTTCCAGTTTACCACGACTTATTTTTTCCAGCATAATGCCACTTTCTGCACTTAAAACACGCTGAACCAATTGCGAGGCACTCATCTCCAAAGAGAAGAAAGCCACTCCGGTAGGTTTTGTTGGATGTAATGCAGCACTACGAACCAGGTTAAGGGCAAAGGCCGTTTTACCAACAGCCGGACGTGCAGCAAGAATGATTAAATCGGTTGGCTGCCAGCCATAAGTAACTTTATCAAGGGTGGGAAAGCCGGTTGGTACGCCTGAAATATCTTCCTGTTTATTTCTAAGGTCATCAATCCGGTTAATGGTTTGCACTAATATCGTTCCTATATCGTCAAAATTCTTTTTTAGGTAATTGTTGGTGATGTTGAACATTTTGGCTTCACTTTCATCCAAAAGGTCAAAAACATCGGTGCTATCTTCATAAGCATCGCCAATAATTTCGCCGCTAATTCTAATCAGTTCGCGCTGTATAAATTTTTGCAGAATAATTCGGGCATGTGCCTCAATATTTGCAGTAGAAACAACTGAATTGGTAAGCTTGGTAATAGCGTATGGGCCTCCTACAACATCCAGTTCTTCCCGCATTTTCATTTCTTCCACTACGGTCAAAATATCAATGGGCAGGCTTTTTTGTGCCAGCGATTGAAAAGCTTTAAAAATGCGTTGGTGCGCATCTACGTAAAAACACTCAGGCTTTAGTATTTCTACTACATTGTCAAAGGCGCTTTTTTCAAGCATTATGGCTCCAAGCACTGCTTCTTCTAATTCTTTAGCCTGCGGCGGCACCTTGCCATACATCATGGTGCTTAGGTCAAGCGTAGGCTTTCTCCTGTTCTTACGGTCCTTATTTAAATTTGTTAAATCCATTATTCAAAATAAATCTGCTGGTTAGTAAACGCTTGATAAAAATGTTTCAATACTGTAATCCCTGTTACCAAATCATTAATAAATTATTTTTTCATTGTTAACAAAAATGTTTCGGGGAGGACGAATATAGTTTGTAAAAAATGGAAGTAAAAAATTTTACTACCCCATATTTATTAAATTTTCATCCACACAGTTATAAACTAGTTTTGGGTCAATTTGGTATTTTACTAACAATTTTAAAGCCCTTTTCCACAAATTAAAAAAGTTTTCCGCTTTTCTCATAAATTACTTCACACCATTTGTGCACAAAGAAATCTGAAAAATATTGCAACCATGCAATAAAATTTACTAGTAAAATTTACCGTTTATCCGTGTTTTTCCGTGAAACATAGTGCCCTGTTGCATTCCACCTTAAAATGATTTTTTTACCGGCATTTGTAATTTTTTCAACATTGTTGTGTCACTCACTTGTACATTTTTTACCAAATTCAGCGGTAAAAAGTCCCCTATTTTATTAAACTACGCACCTAAAAACGCTCTATTATTAACACAGCAAATCCTTCCGGCTAATGCCACTTAAAGTAAATATTAAGCGTTTCGATTTTTATGAAGCCAGATCGGAAATTTACGGTTACAAACAAACTAATACCTAAAAGGCCTGGCCATAAAAAAGCCAGATAGACACTTAAGTGAATATTTGCCAAATGGCCTTATTTCTTCCAGGTATTAACGCTCCTTACTTTATTGATTGTATAATCTCTATAAATGGTAAAAGGCATCAGTTATATTTGCACAACTGAAAACGATTAATAAAAATGACGATTAGTTATAATTGGTTAAGTGAGTACCTGCCTGAGGTTATAGAACCTGTGAGGCTATCAAAAATTTTAACGGCTGTAGGTTTAGAAGTTGAAAGCCTTGAGAAATTTGAAAGCGTTAAAGGCGGTTATGAGGGATTGGTGATAGGCCAGGTTTTGGAAGTTGAACAACACCCCAATGCCGATAAATTAAAGCTTACCAAAATAAATATTGGAAATAACGAACCGCTTAAAATTGTTTGTGGAGCACCAAATGTAGCTAAAGGGCAAAAAGTAATTGTAGCAACTGTTGGTACTACAATATATCCAACTACTGGCGACCCTTTAACTATGAAGGTTGCAAAAATAAGGGGTGAAGAAAGCTTTGGAATGATTTGCGCCGAGGATGAAATTGGTTTAGGCACAAACCACAACGGCATAATGGTTTTACCCGAAAACGCCTCTGTGGGCACCTCGGCTCACGACTACTTTAAGCCTTATACCGATTTTGTATATGAAATTGGCCTAACACCCAATCGCATGGATGCCATGAGCCATATTGGTGTTGCCAGGGATGTTTGTGCTTACCTCGCTTTTCATAATAAACAGGATTGCCGTTCCAAACTTCCCTCTGTAAATAATTTTAAGGTTGATAATCAAAACCTTCCTATTAAAGTTTCCATCCAGAATAATGACGCTTGCAGGCGTTATGCCGGTGTTACTATCAGCGGGGTTACGGTTAAGGAAAGTCCTGAGTGGCTTAAAAATAAATTGCTTTCTATTGGCTTAAGGCCCATTAATAATATTGTTGACATAACCAATTTCATTTTGCACGAAAGCGGGCAGCCCCTCCATGCATTTGACATTGCAGCTATTACCGGCAGCGAAATCATTATAAAAAACCTTGAAGAAGGGCAAGCATTTACCACGCTGGATGAAAAAGAAAGAAAGCTTAGTAAAGAAGACCTGGTAATATGTAATAAGGAAACAGGCATGTGTATTGCCGGGGTTTTTGGTGGTTTACGTAGCGGGGTAAAAGATGTTACTACCAATATATTTTTAGAAAGTGCCTGGTTTAATCCAACCACCACCCGCAAAACATCGTTCAGGCACAACCTGCGCACCGATGCCGCCACCCGTTTTGAAAAAGGAGTTGATATTTCGAATGTGGTGAATGCACTAAAACGGGCAGCCTTATTAATAAAAGAAATCGCCGGGGGAACCATTTCATCAGATATTATTGATGTTTACCCCAATCCGGTTGAAAAAACACAGGTAGGTATCAAATACCATTACCTTAAAAAACTAAGTGGTAAAAACTACCACCCCGATGCTGTAAAAAAAATACTTACCAGCCTTGGCTTCGAAATTATTAAAGAAGGCATGGATGAATTATGGATTGCTGTGCCTTACAGCAAACCGGATATTAGTTTACCAGCCGATATAGTAGAAGAAATTTTAAGAATCGACGGGTTGGATAATGTTGAAATTACCGGCTCATTAACCTTTACGCCCACAGTTGATGAAAACGGACCAAAAGAAACTTTAAAAGAGAAAATAGCCCAGTTTTTAACCGGTCGCGGTTTCAACGAAATTGTAACCAACAGCATAACTAATAGCAAATACTTTACTGAAAACGAGTTGAAAACGGCTGTAAAAATGATTAACAGTCTGAGTGCCGACCTGGATATATTAAGACCTTCTATGCTTGAAACCGGCCTGGAAGCCCTTACTTATAACCTGAACAGGAAAAACAACAACCTGTTGTTTTTTGAGTTTGGTAAAACATACCAGGCCAAAGCTGCCGACAAGTATGCTGAAAAAGAACACCTGGCTTTATATTTAAGCGGAAAATCAAACGAAAACAGTTGGAGAACCAGTGAGAATGCTACTGACTTTTATACTGCAAAAGGTATGGCAACTGCCTTGTTACAACTTTGTGGTATTACCAATTTAAACTTTCAAAAAGCCGGCGACAAACAATTTAGTTTGATTTTGCAAGGAATGGAGAATGGAGGTATTCTGGTAAAAATTGGTGAGGTTAGTAAAAAGAAATTATTGGGTTTCGATATTAAACAACCGGTTTTTTTTATTGATTTTGACTGGGAGTTACTGCTAAAAATGGTGCAGGGCCGTGTAATAACCTACAAGGAAGTAAGCCGTTTACCAATTGTAGAAAGGGATATTGCGATTGTAGTAGATAGCCATGTTACTTATGAAGCTGTTGAAACCGCCATAAAAAAAGCAAAAATTTCAAAGCTTAAAGATATTCGCCTGTTCGATATTTTTGAAAGTGAAAAATTGGGGAAAGGCAAAAAATCATTCGCAATTAATTTCACTTTTCAAGATGAAGAAAAAACCTTGACAGATGTTGAAACAGAAGGAATGGTAAATAAAATAGTTTCGAGCTTTGAAAAAGATCTTGGAGCGGAAATTAGAAAATAAAATTTTGTAGTTTTTAATGGCAATGCATGAACAACTGGTAAGGGTTCGCGAAAAACTTCAGCAATTGCTGAAACAACACCATAATGCCCTTAAAGAAATTCAGCAATTAACCAGGGAAAACCAGGGCCTTAAAAAACAATTAGAAGAAGGAAAGTTGCAAACCTCCAGGCTGAATACAAAAGTGGATGCACTACAAATCAGCACGATCACTACCAGCGCCGAAAGTAAAAAGGAACTGGAACAACGCATTAACGGCTACCTGAAAGAAATTGATAAATGCCTTAACCTGCTAAAGACCTAAGCCTTTTGTATGACACAACCATTAATTCCGGTTAATATAGTTATTGCAGACCGTAGCTATCGTTTAAAAATTGACCCGAACGACGAAGAAGTTGTTAGGAAAACGATTAAAATTATTAACGAGAAAATAATCGAGTTTAAAACACAATTTTCAGGGAAAGACCTGCAGGATTATGTTGCTATGGTTTTACTTTGGTTTGCCACCGAACAGCAAAAACCATCATTGGCCGAAATAACTTCCGAGGAGACCCAGCGTGAACTTGAAAAAATTGAAGACCTGTTAGACAAGTCTTTAAAAGCTGGATAAAATAAATGTTACTTCATCTCAATTTTATATAATTCGCTGTAGGCCCAGTCTCCGTTTTTGTTTGTATATTTTACCATATAAAAATTCATCTTGCTATCGGCCTTATCATCTACGGCTTTATATGTTTTTGTAGTATGCGAATCTTCGGTAATATTTCTTTTAAAAATGCTGCATAAGTTTTTGGTAGTCGATCCGCCAAACACTTCAATAATCACAATGTTTTTTTCGAAGCGGGTTGTAAAATTAATGTTTACCAGTGAGGGGCCCTCCTGCTTAATGCTTATGCTCGAAATAAAAATATAATCGTCTTTAAAGTTGGAAGTTACGCCAGTTTGGGTGGCAGGCTGGTTAACCTGGCCTTTATGGCACGATCCAAAAAATGATAATATAATAACGGCGCTTATAATTTGTCTGAACATTTCTTTGACAGTTAGGATGTATAAAATACTTGTACAAAAGGTGGTTGTACATCAAAGAAATTGGAGAAAAAAGTGAAGTTACCTAACTAAGATGTTTTTACATTTATAAAAGATGCATAGCGTGTATTTTTTTGATGCTATGAAAATTTAAAGTACAAGTGAGTGACACAACGATGTTGCACAAAGAATAAATGCTGGTAACAAAATTAAAAAGTATAAAGGCAACAACTGTTTTTAAATCAGGTGAAATTATTTGCGGATATAGCAGCTTAATTTACCCATAATATTGGCTTAATACTCAACCTCGTTATCTCATTCAATATAATTATCTTCGCAATCTTTACAATTAACTGATAATCTTAAAAATTAATCGGGTAAAAATGAAAATGAATTTAATCTTTTAAAAAAAATTACAGCATGGAGGTAACAATGATGTCCATTATATTAGGAGTGATTGGATTGATAGCAGGTATATTAGCGGGCAAGTTTATTTTTGCTAAAGACACCAAAAAACAACTGGAAGAAGCAGACCAGCAGGCAAAGAGAATTATTTCGGATGCACAAACACAAGCTGAAACCTTAAAAAAGGAGCGCATTCTTGAAGCAAAAGAAAAGTTTGTTCAACTTAAAGCAGATCACGACAAAGATGTTTTAGAAAGAACCCGCAAAATCAGCGACAGTGAAAACAGGCTTAAGCAAAAAGAAGTATCCATTAACCAAAAAGATACCAATTTAGAAAAGCAGTTAAAGGAAAATGATGCCATTAAGGAAAATTTAAACCGCCAGTTAGAGGTTGTTAGTCAAAAACGTACCGAACTGGAAAAACACCAGGAAGAACATATTCGCAGGTTAGAAAAAATTGCCGGTTTAACTGCCGAAGAAGCAAAAAACCAATTAGTTGAAACGTTAAAGCAGGAAGCACAAACCCGTGCAATTGGTTTACAGCAGGAAATTATTGACGATGCCCGTCAAAAAGCAAATAAAGAGGCTCGCAAAATTATCATACAAACTATTCAGCGTACTGCAGCTGAGCAGGCAATTGAAAATGCCATTTCGGTTTTTAACCTTGAGAGCGACGAGATTAAAGGTCAGATTATTGGCAGGGAAGGAAGAAACATCAGGGCTATTGAAGCCGCCACCGGTGTCGACCTTATTGTTGATGATACGCCTGAGGCAATCGTACTTTCATCGTTTGATCCGCTGCGCAGAGAAATTGCACGCCTTAGTTTACAACGCTTAATTTCCGACGGACGTATACACCCGGCCCGAATTGAGGAAGTGGTTGAAAAAACCCGTAAGCAAATTGAAGAACAAATTATGGAAATTGGTGAACGCACTGTTATTGAACTGGGCATTCACGGGTTACATAAAGAATTGGTAAGAATTGTAGGTAAAATGCGCTTCCGGTCATCGTACGGCCAAAACCTGTTAATGCACAGCCGAGAGGTAGCAAACCTTTGTGCTTTAATGGCTGGCGAGCTGGGAATGAACCCAAAGCTGGCCAAGAGAGCCGGACTGTTGCATGATATTGGTAAAGTACCAGACGAAGAAACTGAATTAAGCCACGCCTTACTAGGTGCAAAACTTGCCGAAAAATATGGTGAAAACCCCGCCGTAGTAAATGCTATTGGGGCACACCACGATGAGATGGAGATGCAGTACGTAATTTCACCAATCATTCAGGCTTGTGATGCTATTAGCGGTGCCCGCCCCGGTGCACGCAGAGAAATTATGCAACAATACCTGCAAAGGATTAAAGAGCTGGAAACACTAGCCATAACTTATCCTGGGGTTGAAAAAGCTTATGCTATACAGGCCGGAAGAGAGTTGCGTGTAATTGTGGAGGCTGATAAAGTGACAGATGGGGACAGTGATAGACTCAGTTTTGAAATAGCCCAGAAAATACAAACAGAAATGACCTACCCAGGCCAGATTAAAGTAACTGTAATTCGCGAAAAAAGAGCGGTTAATATTGCCAGGTAAAATACTTATTAAAAAAGCCACCAAACTTTAGGTGGCTTTTTAGTATCCATAACTCAACTATAATATAATATTTATAAAATACCAGCTTCATATTTACCATAGCGTCATTGTTGCGTCGCAATCACTTCATCAGCATATTTTTTAGCAGCATTTTAAGTGGCTCTTTCATCCTCAGCGCATCTTAAACCCTCAAAAACTAGCATTACTATTATTATATACATGATTTGCAACCTTCTGCTCTAATATAACAGTCTTGTATAATTATGATTTGTTAATAATACATCAAATCAATCCTATCCATTATTTCCGAAAGACGAACCATTTTTCTTTGAGTGCCGGTAGTTTTTTTTTATTAACCCCACGCAAACAATTGTAATATGAAGTCTTTTATTGTATTTCCATTTGAATTTGATACTGCTTTGTTTCCTCAAAAACCATCACCAAAATCATCTGGCAGGTTATTGGCACATTACGAGCTATTTAAAAAAATTAAAAATATTGAAGGTGCAATTATAAAATGCGGTATAAGTGCCGAGGAAGGTTTCACCCGTTTTGCAATGTTCAGGGATATGGTTAGCAACCCGGAAAAGCAAAAAATGATTGCCTTTCAAAAATCTTCTTCTTGCTTTGAAGAAGAAGTAAGCCATGACGGAGAAATAATACTAAAGGTAAAAACCCGTAATGCTCCTGTTTCGGTTGATAATATTATAACAACCCTTATAGAAAAAGGCCAGAGCCAGAATATTGATTTTGTGCCCGGTAGTGTATGTGATACCATACCCGAATACCTCATACAAAATCCTGAATTAAAAATTAGTATGCTAAATATTGACCTGGATGAATATGAAAGTACGATGACTGCGCTCCAGTTTTTTTATCCCCGCCTGGTGCCAGGTGGCATTTTAATAATAGACAATTATTTTAAAAACCTGGATGAAAGAAAGGCAATAGATAATTATTTTGCACCCGGATCATTCCATATTAAAAGTTTCCTCGTTAATAAAGGCCCTCACTACATTGTAAAGTCCTAATTATAAAAATAATTGAGGTAAACTTTCAAAAATTAAATATTTACTCCTACCTTCGCCGTCCGCAAAAATAATTGATATGAACGCTGTAGCTTTTGTGCATGAGCAGTTAACTGCAACCAAACAAGTGCCTAAATTTAAGGCAGGAGATAACATTACTGTTAATTACAAGATTGTTGAAGGTAATAAAGAAAGGATCCAATCGTTTAAAGGCGATGTGATCAAGCGCCAGGGAACTGGTGCTACTGCAACTTTTACCGTTAGAAAAATATCTGACGGAGTTGGAGTTGAAAGACTTTTTCCTGTTAACTCTCCAAACATCGACTCTATTTTACTGCATAAAGTAGGTAAAGTACGTCGTGCTAAACTATTCTACCTTCGCGAAAGAAGTGGAAAGAGCGCAAGGATTAAGGAAAAAAGATATTAATTGTTACTTTGGAAAAACTTATAAAAACGGAAACCCATTTAGGTTTCCGTTTTTTAGTATCAATCCTTTACATAACTTTAATCGTATTTTAGCTTTACAAAACCATTTGATAATATAATACGCTTATTTTTGTACCCTAAATCTTAAAGTATGTCTACCAAATTATTGTTTATAGGAATGCCTGGCGGAAGTGAGTGGATATTAATCGTTCTTGCTGTATTAATTCTTTTCGGAGGTCGTAAAATTCCTGAGTTTATGAGAGGTTTAGGTAAAGGTATCCGTGAATTTAACGATGCTAAGGACAATGTTAAAAAAGAGATGGAAAGCGGTATGACTGATAAAGAAGTTAACCACGCTACAACAACTCAAACTACTACTAACACTCAACCTTAATTTGTAATACTGCTTATACCAGTACCCGCATTTGTTTAGCTTTACCTCTATACATAATTACCAGAATTTATTACTGAACGGCCAAACCACCTGTGTGGAGGCCGTTCAGCATTATATAGATCGCATAAAAGAACAGGCCCACTTAAACGCCTGGCTTCAAGTATACGAAACTGAAGCTCTTCAAACAGCTATAGCGCTTGACAATCTCATAGCTTCAGGGAACCCTATTGGCAAGTTACATGGTGTAGTAGTTGGTTTAAAAGATGTAATCAGCTACAAAAATCACCTCCTTTCCGCTTCCTCCGGAATTCTAAAAAAATTTACTTCAATATATAATGCTACCGCAACCCAAAAATTGCTGGATGAAGGCGCCATAATAATTGGCCGCCAAAACTGCGATGAGTTTGCAATGGGTAGCAGTAACGAAAATTCAGCTTTTGGGGTTGTAAAAAATGCCCGGGATGAATCAAGAGTGCCGGGTGGCTCTTCGGGAGGTTCGGCTGTGGCCATTCAGGCGGGGATGTGCATGATTAGCCTGGGAAGCGACACTGGCGGCTCCGTAAG
>JBBSJX010000112.1:0-10856 GCA_038256825.1 Chitinophagales bacterium | reverse complement strand
TTTGGTGGTGGTATAAGAACCCGCAACGAAAACCTGGTTTTTGGTACCATCGAATTAAGGATGATATATTTTCCCAGAAAACCGCCGGGTTCTAATAATTTCACCATCAATTTTAAAGCAAATCTTCGTTTCAGGTATAATAGTAATTACATACGTCCTCCCGACATCATACAATTAAACACTGAAGATGTGAATAGCTTTTACAAGTAATATTATGTATCAAACATTACCTATTTCGGGGTGTTTATATGGCTGGCGGTAGGGCCTACGTAAAATTGCATTTGCCTCTGCATCGTCTACAATAACTTTTCCGTGTGGGTCATAAATTAATGGGCGACCTAATTTCATCGACATATTTGCCAGTATACAACTCGCGGTAGAAATGTGTCCCTGTTCAATGTCTGCTATCGGGTAAGTATGGGTTTCTATAGCATTTAAAAAGTTAATCATATGCTGCCGGGTAGCAGGTGCCGCATTTAATTCAATATCTTTTTCTGTTAAATCTTCGGGATATTGCTCTTTTTCGTACACCACATCCTTATGAATTTTTTCTCCCTTTCCCTGTGGTATAAAATCATATTGCATGGTACTGGCTTTTAAAGTTCCTTTGTCGCCGAACAAAGTAAAGGCCCACGGATATTCCGGATCAGCAGGTGTACCCCAAGAGCGGTGTTGCCATACACAATTCAGTTCGGGATATTCAAAAATCGCATGTTGGGTATCCGAAATATTTGATTTGCCATCTTTATCAACATAAATACCCCCGGTTGAGTTGATACGAACCGGCCAACCTAATTGCAACATCCATCTGACTGTGTCAAACATGTGTACACACATATCACCGTTTATACCATTTCCATATTCCATAAAAGTGCGCCACCATCTTTTATGTGGTATGCCATCATAGGGTCGCAGTGGAGCGGGGCCAGTCCATAGGTCGTAATCTAAAAAAGCTGGCACAGGCTCCACCGGTGGATTGCCATTAGCCCTCATATGGAAGTAGCAACACATTTCTACATGTTTAATTTTGCCTAGCAAACCTGCATCCACAATATTCTTTTTTGCTTCTACCAAATGCGGGGTGCTTTTGCGTTGGGTTCCCACCTGTACAATTCGCTTATATTTTCTTGCGGCGGCAACCATGGCTTCTCCTTCAATAACATCAACACTAATAGGTTTTTGCACATACACATGAGCACCTGCTCTCATGGCATCTATGGCTTGCAATGCATGCCAATGGTCTGGCGAACCTATTAAAACAATATCCAGCTTGTTTTCAGAAAGCATTTTTTTATAATCGTTATACTGTTTTGGTACCGCCTTTGATTTTTGCCGCTGGCTGATTAAAGTTGCAGCTCCTGCAAGCATGTTCTTATCAACATCGCATATGGCCACTACATTCACCGGTGAAACCTGAATTAACCTGAATAAATCGCTTTTGCCATACCAACCTGCACCAATTAATCCCACCCTGTAATTTTTGGGTGGGGCTTTAAAATTAAAGCCACTTGCACTCAGTGCCGTTAATGCAACTGATGCTGTAGCCCCTTTTATAAACCGGCGGCGGGAGTCGTCAAATTTTTCCATATTGCTAAAGCTTTTATTTAATATTTTATTGATGATCGTTTTGGTAGTGTTGGGTTAAGGGGTCGCCAAAATCGTTTATTAAATCCCTGGTTACGGTATGTACATGGTTGCCGTTGTTTTGGGTATTGTCATATTCAATAATTATGGTGGGTCCCTTTATTCTATAATATTTAGGATGCCCCGGGCCATCCTCAGTACTGCCGGCCCAGGCAAAATAAAGGTTTTGTAAACCAGCTTTTTTAATTTCCTGCATCATTGATTGCGCAAAAAGATGGGTATAGCGTTGTATATATAGTTGCAACAACTTTTTTAATATTTGCTGTTGGGGTCCATCCATTTCGGAGTAGCTTAATCCTTCAGGACCGTCTATAAATGCTTTGCGCATGGTGGTAGTTAATATATCGCCGGGGGCTACAGGGTTAACTATTGCTTTTTTAAGTTGTTGATGGTTTAAGGAGTTTATTAGTTTAAGGCCCATTTCTGTTTCCGGTTTTAAAATTTCCAAACCTTTTTCGGGGCCAGATAAAACTACGGCTGGGTTAGCACCTAAAAATCCGGGGGTGCCTGATACAAGCTGGTTATTTTTTGATGAAAAACTAAAGGAGAGGTGATGGCCATCTAATCGCCAGCCCCATAAATTTTGCCGGGCAGGCTGTCCAAATAGAGTGATGAAATATTTGCCTGTGTCGCGATAGTGATCGTTTTCGCTACGTTGTTCCAATGCTTTTAGCACTAGTTCCAACTTCATTATAGAGCGGGCTGTTTGATAGGCCTTTTCGCTTAAGCACGACCGCATTAAACCAATCGCTGCTTTTTGCTGAGATGCATCTAACTCATTCCACGAAATGCCTTTGCGATCGTTTTTTGGAATATATCCCCAAACAAATCTTTCTGGCGATTCGTAAGGATACATAACCTGCACTTTTTGTTTTTCATCCAGTAAAGTCGCAAAATTATTAGCAGCCTTTACTATTGAGCTGTTTTGACAAAAACCATTGGCAGCATAAAACAATATGAAAAAGGCAGGCACTAATATATATTTCATGAAAGTAATTTATTGCTTATTTCCCATTTGCAAAAAATTAATGTAAGGGGTGTATTATTGCAACTTTATTTTGTACACTAAAGAGTTACCGTACAAGAGTGCGACGCAACAGCAGTTGAATATTGTTTCTATGCTGGCTCAATAAAACTAACCAGTAACCTATGAAGCATTCATTTTAATTTTGTGGTACCGGTGAATGAATAATATTAATGCATTAGTTGCAGTTTGACCGACTACCGGTGGTTCGCACTCTTGTACGGCATATTTATAAACGGCAGGCTTATGTAATATTTCAATAGCATAAAAGAATAAAAAGATAATGATACCTCGGATTGAACAAATAACAGCAAAGAAACTGGTGGGTAAAAAACTAAAAATGTGCATGGCAGAAGATAAAACATTTGAATTATGGCAAAGTTTTATGCGCCAGCGAAAGCAGGTTTTAAATAATGTGAATGATGATTTATTTTGTTTGCAGGTTTATGAAGATGGGTTGAACCTTGAAACGTTCAATAACCAAATGATGTTTGAAAAATGTGCGGCAGTAGAAGTAAATGGTTATGACAGCATTCCGGAAGAAATGGAAACCATTTTAATACCCGCAGGTCTGTATGCCGTTTTTGTTCATAAAGGCACTGCAAACAATGTATTTAAAACGTTTCATTTTATATATACACACTGGTTGCCTACCTCGGAATACGCATTGGATAACAGGATTCATTTTCAAGTTATGGGACCTGATTACAAAAAGGATGATCCTAATTCAGAAGAAGAAATATGGGTTCCCATTGCAGTAAAATAGAGATATAAAGGACTACCTAATCAAGTGACATCAATATCTGAATATCCTTTTGATCACTATTATCCATGTTTCATCGATAAGTTTAGGCCTTTCATCGCAAAAAATAGGTCGGTAATAGCAAATTTGGTTTCTTTAAGTTAGTTAAGCGTAATAAGCAAATTGTTGAATGTTTACTTCTTTAAAAAATATAAATGAACACCATTTTCACCCGGTTATTAAGTGTATTTATTGTTTTAAATAGTTTGCTTTTCCTTCCCGGTAGCAGTGCAATAGCGCAAACATTAAGCAAAGCCGTGGTAAAGGGAAAAACGGTTGATTCTACTTCAGCCATGGGTTTGAGCTTTTCGGGGATACGATTTTTTAAGAGCACTGATAAAAAATTAGCCTACGAAATAGTTGCCGGCGAAAACGGTAGTTTCTCGGCTGAATTACCTTATGGACGTTATTATGCCCAGGTTGATTTTATGGGATATAAACCCCTGGTTACCCCGGAGTTTGTACTATCAAAAGACAAAGAAATGAAAGATTGGGGAATTCTAAAATTAGTACCCAAGGCTAGCACTTTAAAGGAAGTAACGGTGCAGGCCGAAAGAAGCTCGATGCAACTTTCGCTTGATAAGAAAATTTTTACTGTAGGAAAAGACCTTGCAAATGCCGGTGGCTCAGCCTCCGATATTTTAACCAATATTCCTTCGGTTTCAGTTGATCCGGAAGGCAACGTAAAATTGCGCGGCAGCGGTAATGTGCGCATGTTGATTGATGGAAAGCCTTCGGGCCTCGTAAGTTTTAAAGGGGGTGCCGGTTTGCAACAATTGCAGGCAAGCATGATTGATCGAGTGGAAATTATTACCAACCCCTCGGCCCGGTACGAAGCTGAAGGGATGGCCGGAATAATTAATATTATTCTTAAAAAAGACAACAGGCAGGGGTTTAACGGATCGTTTGAGGTTACTACCGGTTATCCTACCAATTTAGGGGGCGCAGCCAACATAAACTATCGTCACAAAAAAATTAATTTCTTTGTTAATTATGGTATTGCTTACCGCAGGCAACCGGGTCAGGGTAAACTGTACCAGGAAGTTTATAGTAAAGACACCACCTTTATTTTAAACCAGCAGAACGAAGGCACCATCACTGGTTTCAGTAACAATATAAGGGGCGGACTAGATTATTATTTTAATGAAAACAGCATTGTTACTGCCGCCTATTTATTCAGGCGCAGTGATGCTAACCGGGTCACCAATATCCGTTACGAAGACTATAATAATTTTTCTAACCGCACCAGTGTTTCAACCCGTCGGCAGGATGAAGATGAAGTGGAGCCCAACTCCGAATACACCCTCAATTATAAAAGAACCTTTGAACGCAAGGGGCACGAGTTGTTAGCCGAAGTAAAATTTTTAGACAACTGGGAAAGCTCCCGCCAAATGTTTACCCAAAGTTTTTTTAAACAAAGCGGCGAGGAGGATGTTGCAAAAGCCATCGTGCAAAAATCGCCCAACGATGAGTATGAAAAGCAATACCTGTTTCAACTGGATTATGTAAAACCTGTGGGCGAAGAAGGTAAAATTGAATTAGGCGTACGTAGTAGCATTCGCAATATGGTAAACGATTTTCTGGTGTCGCAGCAAAATTCGGTTGGAGCATTTATTCCGTTGCCTGGTTTGGATAACATCTTTTTGTACGATGAAAATATTCACGCAGCATATGGCATTATTGGTAACAAAAGCAATCGTTTTTCGTACCAGGCTGGTTTACGTGCCGAATGGACCGATGTAAAAACTACCTTAAAAAAAACCAATGAGGTAAATCCCAGGAACTATATGAACCTTTTTCCCAGCGCTCATTTTACAGTAGATATGGGTAAGCAGGATGCTGTTCAGTTAAGTTATAGCCGTAGGGTTCGCCGACCGGTATACAACGATTTAAGCCCTTACATGACGTTTTCCGACAGTCGTAATTTCTTTAGTGGTAACCCCGACCTCAATCCTGAATTTAGTAATGCTTTTGAGATAGGTCATATTCGCTCTTTCGATAAAGGTTCACTTTCATCAGCCATCTATTATAGAGATACCAAGGGCAAAATTGAACGCATACGCAGGGTAGATGCATTGGGTAATTCAACAACTTTACCCCTTAACCTTTTGAGCGAAAAAGCGTTTGGCGCCGAGTTTACCAGTGGCTACACACCTTACAAATGGTGGAAACTGGATTTTAATTTCAACTTTTTTCATGCCGATATTGATGGTAGTAATATTTTAAAGAGTTATAAAACTTCCACCTATAGCTGGTTTGCCCGTCAAACGTCACGTTTCATGTTTGCCAATCATTTTGATATCCAGGTAAGGGGAAATTACGAGGCCAAACAAAAAACAGCGCAAGGCAACCGCAAGGCGCTTTATTATTTTGACTACTCCATGAGCAAAGATATTTTTAAAGGAAACGGAACGCTTAACTTAAATGTGCTGGATGTTTTTAATACCCGCCGCAACCGATACATAGCTACGGGACCCAATTTCTTTACCGAAGGCAACTTCCAGCAACGCCGCCGCCAGGTTAATCTCACACTCAATTACCGTATCAAACAATCAAAGCAGGTAAAGAAAGTGATTACTACAGAACAATAAAATGGTGACTTTTTTTTTGGTAACCAGCCTTAGTTTTCTATGGCAACATTCTTGCGTCGCACTCTTGTACTGTATATCTTCTGGCAGGGATAAAGCTAACAGTCAAAATTAGCCAGGTTGTAAGTGTGCTTTTTCCTCAAAGCCAAATAACCATTACTTTTGGGCCAATTAAAATAAGTCAATGGTTTTCAATTATAAATAAATTGGTTCCCACTGTTTTGGCTTAATTTTTTTAGAATACAATCTTAAAGCTGGTTTCAGATTATTACAGGCTAACCTAAAATTTTTGTGATAGTCTGTTTATAAAAATATTAAACATTTTATGCAAATAAAAGAACGGGCACAATCATACGCATCAAAAACAATAGAACCATTTTTTGTTGGTTTGTATGATGGTGCCAGCTTTATCGCTCGTTTTTTTAGAGAATCCTTTCGTGGACCATTTGAGTTTAAAGAAATTGTTCGCCAATGTTACGATGTGGGATACAACTCCCTGGCCCTTATTTCGCTTACAGGCTTTGTTACCGGTTTTGTTTTTACAAAACAATCCCGTCCTTCACTTGCCGAGTTTGGTGCAAGCTCCTGGATACCGTCTTTAGTAGCTATTGCAATTATCCGGGCATTGGCCCCTTTGGTTACAGCATTAATAGCTGCAGGTAAAGTAGGTTCAAATATCGGGGCCGAACTTGGATCTATGAAAGTAACAGAGCAAATAGACGCTATGGAAGTTTCGGCCATTAATCCATTTAAATACCTGGTAGTTACAAGGGTTATTGCTACCACCTTTATGATCCCGGTTTTAATGTGTTACACCGGTTTTGTAGCCATGCTTGGTTCGTACCTGAATGTTCATGCAAACGAGGCCACCAGTTTTGTTTCCTTCTTTCAACAGGCATTCGATAAAATATCTTTTCTCGATATTTTTTCTTCCTTAATAAAGTCACTTGTTTTTGGATTTACTATTGGCATTGTTGGTTGTTATAAAGGTTTTAATGCCAGCCAGGGAACAGAAGGTGTGGGCAGGGCAGCAAACGCATCAGTTGTATTATCCATGTTTTTAATTTTTGTGGAGGAAATTCTTATTGTTCAAATAACCAATTACATAAGGGGATAAACACAAATGGACCAAATACCAAACGATAGGGAAACAGTTATTGAAATAAAGGATTTGTACAAATCTTTTGGGCAAAAACATATATTAAAAGGAGTGGACCTTAAGTTGCATAAAAGAGAAAATGTGGCCGTATTAGGCCGGTCAGGAACAGGTAAATCGGTTTTAATAAAAATTATTGTTCGCCTGCTTACACAGGATAGGGGAATGGTGAACGTTTTAGGTGAAGAAGTAAGCGGGCTTTCGAACAAAGAATTAATGGGGTTGCGGCTAAAAATTGGTTTTTCATTTCAAAACAGTGCCTTGTACGATAGCATGACGGTAGGAGAAAATCTTAAATTTCCGTTGGTTCGTAATATGCGCCAACTAAAACGCAGGCAAATTGATGAAGCCGTTGATACGGTTTTAAATGCAGTAGGTTTAAGCGAAACCATTAACCAGATGCCTTCAGAATTATCGGGTGGACAGAAAAAGCGGATTGGTATTGCCAGAACATTAATTCTACGTCCTGAAATCATGTTATACGATGAGCCAACATCAGGCCTCGATCCTTTAACCAGTATTGAAATTAATAGCCTTATTAACAAAGTGCGGGAGCAATATCATACCAGTTCCATCATCATTACACACGATTTAACCTGTGCTAAAACCACCAGCGACCGGGTAGCTATGTTGTTTGATGGTAAGTTTATAAAAGAGGGCACCTTTGATGAAGTATTCAGTTCACCAGACGAAAGGATCCAAAGTTTTTACAATTATAATTTTGTCAAATAATGAAATCATCCAATAATAACAAGCGTGCTTTAATTGTAGGAATATTTATTTTCCTGGGGATCGCCATTATCGCTGTTACAATACTTACCCTGGGCGGACAACAAAAAACGTTTTCAAAGGCAATAACACTAAAAGCCATTTTTGATGATGTACAGGGTTTGCAAAAAGGCAATAACATCTGGTTTTCAGGCGTAAAAATTGGCACTGTAAAAAAAATATCTTTCTACGGTACATCACAGGTAGAAGTTGATTTGAATATCCAGGAAAGCTCCAAAGAATATATACGCCAGGATGCCAAAGCTAAAATAAGTTCGGATGGTTTAATTGGCAATAAAATAGTAGTGATTTATGAGGGCAGCGATAAAGCTTTGGCTGTTGAAGAGGGAGATGTTTTAAGAGTTGATAAAACTTTTACCAGCGATGAAATGATAAACACCTTACAGGATAACAATAAAAACCTGCTGGAGATTACCAACGATTTTAAGGTCATCAGCAAACGCCTTACCAATGGTGAAGGAAGCATTGGTAAATTGCTCACCGATGAATCCCTTATCCGCGATCTTGAAACAGTAATGCTGTCATTAAAAAAAGCTACAAATAATACCGAGCGGTTAACATCCACTGTTTCAGAATATGCATCGCAGTTAAACAATAAGGGTACACTGGCTCATGAACTGGTAAATGATACCGTTATTTTTTCAAGGTTAATAGCCACATCAGCCCAAATACAGGAAATGAGCCGTAAAACTAATGAGGTAATAGCCGATTTAAAGCAAGCCAGTCAAACCGTTAACGAGGGATTAAACGACCGCACTACACCCATAGGCATGTTATTAAAAGATAAAACTGCTGCTACCGATATTAAAACCAGTTTATATTACCTTAATACCAGCTCAAAAAAATTAGATGAAAACCTGGAAGCCCTGCAAAATAATTTTTTGTTGAGAGGGTTTTTTAAGAAGCGGGATAAGCAACTTAAAAAAGAAGATGAACAAATTTTAAAAGCTTACAACGATAGCATCAAGGCTGTAAAAAATAACTAAGATCACTAAACCGTCAGGTGATAATAGAAGCGTATTTATTACAATAAGCGGTTGTGATTAGTGGTAAAAAAGAGTAACTTTTACCATTAATAAACCAAATTGACACCCCGTGATTCGCCGCAATTTAATACAATTCAGTGTTTGTTTACTCTTGATCGGTTTAGGCTTTAATAATGTTTCATTTGGCCAGTTAAAAGCACCTAAATCAAAAAAGGCTACGGCAAAAAAAGCAGGTACTAAAAATCCTGCTACTGAAAAATATATTCCCGGTCCCCTTTTTGAAACCGATGAGGTGCTTGAATTTACTTTAACCGGAAACCTGAAAGAAGTTTTTAATGATCGTTCAAATGATGATCCTACCTATTTTCCTCTAAAAATAGAATACATCGAATTAAATAAGTCAGCCAGGTCTATACCTATTCGTGTTAGAACCCGTGGGCATTTCAGGCGCATGAGAGAGCATTGCAACATGCCGCCAATTATGATTAACATTAACAAGGACGCCAAGTTGGGTGGCACCCTGTTCGTAAAGCAAAATAAATTAAAACTGGTTACCCCTTGCCGGGATGATGACTATGTTATAAGGGAATACCTGGTATATAAAATTTACAACCTGCTATCGCCCGATTGTATGAAAGCCAGGTTAGCCAAAGTAACCTTTAACGATGAAACGGGTAAGGTAAAAAATCAAACAAAGTATTGCATACTACTTGAAGATGTTGATAACGCAGCCCAACGAAATGGAAATTTTTTGTGGGATAGAAAAATGACGTCGCCTGAGGGTTTGCAACAGGATGAATATAAAAAGATGACGGTATTTCAGTATCTCATAGGTAATACCGATTGGTCAGTACCATACCTGCATAACATTAAACTATCGTTTAAAGATTCTACTTCCATTCCTGTTGCACTGCCTTACGATTTTGATCATTCGGGTATTGTGAATGCTCCCTATGCAAATCCGCCTGAGCAACTGGGCCTGATGTCGGTTAGAGACCGCAGGTACAGGGGTTATTGCCAGGAGATTAGCCAGTTTGAAAAAACCTTTGCATTGTTTAATAAGCTGAAAGATGATATTTATAAATTGTATACCAACAACCCTTTGTTGGAAGATAAATACGTAAAGCAAACAGTTAAATACCTCGACGATTTTTATAAAGTGATTAATAATCCTAAAACTGCTGAAAGGGAATTTACCGATCCCTGTACCAGAAGAGACAAGGTGGCTATTGGCGGTTATGAAAACCAGCATTGAATATACTTTATACTAAGCTGCATAACGGTTTTAAAGTACAAGTGTGCGACGCAACAAAAGCTACATAGATATATAATGCCTGGTTCAAAAAAAAATAATTTAAAAGAGGTATATTATTTTTTGGTATCCGGCATCAGCGTTTTTTTCAACAGTGTTGCAGCCTGACCGACCACCGGCGGTTCGCACTCTTGTACACATAATCTCTAAGGAACATCATCGTATCAAATCAATTATTTTATTCTTCGCTCTTGTTTTGCATTTTCATTAATGCAGCATAGGCGTTTTTTACAATAATTTCTTTTCCTTCTAAATCGTTTAAAGGGGTGATTATTTCAGTTTTGCCATTTGATGTATTGCCGGTTGTAACGGCATATAATTCAAATTTGTAGTTGCTTTTATTTACAAAAATATATTGCTGTTCGCCTGAGCGTACAACTGCTTCTTCGGGAACGAGGATGGCGTTATTACGATTGATTTCAATCTCGGCATTTAAAAACATACCGGGTAAAAGATCGTGTTCGGAATGCTCAAAATGGCAATGTACCAAGGCGCTGCGGTTATCATCTAAATTTTTACTTACCAGTAAAACCTCTGCCTGAAAAACCTTTTCAG
>JBBSJX010000111.1:0-10864 GCA_038256825.1 Chitinophagales bacterium | reverse complement strand
TAACTTGGCCATTTTTAAAGTTTCCGGTTCATTAAATCGAGTGAGAAGAGAAGATAATTGCATAGAACTTAATTAGTTTTTGTGCCCGCAAATGTAATAAAATATTGTTTAGTAGATTAAAATGGTGGACTTGCCTAATTATGCCTTGTGATACCAAGCGATAGAGCCTGGTTACCGGTTCCGCCTAAAAATCCTCTTGCGTAAATAGTGTAAGATTTAAAAGTAAGCAATGGTTGTGCTGGTAATTTGTAAACAAGGGTTGAACCTGAAAACAATAACAGGTCATAAACATTGGAGGGCACGATTCTAAACATTCCGGCCGTCTGCGAGTTTACAAGATCATTAAATAATCGCGACCCTGAAAAAACAATAGTATCAGTATTATGAACTGTTACCAGGCTAAGTGGTCCCGCATTGGGGCTAAAGTTAAAAAAACGGGCACTTGCACGTAAAGGTGTGGTTTGCTGCACCACATTATCTTTTACAATAGCCACTTTTAATTTGCCTACAGAATCCACTGCATAAACGGAATAAAATGAACGTGGAACAAAATCTACTACTGTATTAACCGGAACGCTTGTACCTACAGTTGCATTTAAATTATAAGTACCACCTTCAAACGGCAGGTAAGTTGTGGTATCACGATAATTTAAAGCAGGGGTATGTACATTTTCTCCATTTAATTTAAACTGGATGCTTGCGGCGTTTGGAGATGTATGAATAAATTTAATACTTACTCCAACCTGCTCCATTGTAGGGCTTTTGGTGCAGCTATTTAATACCAAACTTACTAACAGGATTATTAAACCAGGGTAAAACTTACGAGCTTTTGTTGTGCAGATCATCACTTTTTGCTAAAGCTTTTTGAGTGTTTTATTACAACAAAAAATAAATCTGCTGCTAAATAAAAATCAAATGTAGTTAAAATGTTTAAGTATGGTTTTTAAACGAATTAATTGAATACCGTTAATAATACATTTAGGAATAGGTTGCCAAATGCACTGCTGCACAAGTGAGTGACACAACAATGTTGCCATGAAAACTAATAGTTGGTAACATAAAAAAAGGGATAAAGAAGTGCTCTTTATCCCTTGTTATTAAGTTTGATCTTTTATAGTTTAGCCATAATCATATTCTTCATATAATCAGCATTTTTTTGCGCTACTATTAAAGGGGTTTCATCGGTTTGATCTTGCTCCACTATAAAATAAGGATTGCCCTTTTTTTCGGCTAGTCTGGTTATTTCATTAAAGTCAATTTTGCCGGAACCTAATGTTGCAAATGCAGCACGGGTATCCGAAGCAGCATCTTTTTTACGATCTTTTATGTGAAATAACTTCCAACGATTGGGGTACTTATTTATCCAGGCAATCGGATCCTGGTTAGCGGTAACCACCCAATAAACATCCATTTCATAATCCACCAGATCTTTATCCGTGTTTTGCATAAAAATATCCTGTGGCATTTGATTATCCATGGGTTTAAAAGTATACTCATGGTTATGGTAAGCAAAGCGGATACCTGCTTTTTTACAAACTTCGCCTCGTGCATTAAATACCTCAGCGCCTTTCTTATACTCGTCAATTGATTTTTGAGCACCATAAAAAGGGCATATCAGGTATTTCATACCAATGGCGGCCGCTTCATCAGCCTTTTTTTCAAAATCCTTATTTATATCGCAGTGGCTTGAAACAATCGTCATTCCTAACTCATCCATATAATTTTTAAAGCCGGTATTGCCCATGCCCCAAAAAATACCTTTTGCACCTTCAAAACTTTCAATTTGTTTATACCCAAAAGAAGCCACTTGCTTTAAGGTGCCCATGGGATCTTTTGACATTTCGTTACGCAATGTATATAACTGAAGGCCAAAGGGTTTATTAGCTCCACTGAGCTTTGAACCCGACTTACAACCTATCATACTGGTAAGGGCTGCACCCGATGTAAGCATGGCGGCTACCTTTAAAAACTCCCGACGATTGTGGTTCATGTTTAATTTTTAAAAGTATTATTAAGCAAATGCCTTGTCACCTTTTGCATATGGAATACATGCCTCAAACTTACCGGGTGTTTCATTATATCGCCTGGCTTGCTTGCATCCTATTTCGGAAGTAAAATAACCCAACAAGGTCAATTCTTTCATTTGCCTGAAATAATGACTTGGGTCTTCCTTCTTCTTGTTTTTCATGTATTCTTTTTGCTCAGCATCCAGTTTAGTCAAGAGTTCCTGGCGTTGCTTCGGCTCAAGCTTCATGAAGTCTTTATTGTAGGCTTTATCAGCTTCGTCCTGCAGTTTCTTCATTCCGTCGCGGAAAATTTTCTGGTTTTCTTCGTTGTAACTGTCGTTAACCATTACAGTCATAAACAAGCCAACATTGGCTGCTTTGGCGCCTGGGGTGGATGTTGCAGGTAAGATGGTATCGCCCACTTCGTTCAGGTATGCAATATCGTCATCGTTAAAAGCCTGCTCTTTACCATCATTGCTTTTACAGCCCGATAAAAATGCAGCACTACCTACGATCGTTCCACCAAATAATAAGGCAATACTTTGTACAGCTTCTCTACGGTTCATGTATGTAGAATTTAAAAATGAATTGATTATTTTAATAGAAAACAAAGGTTAAAAGGCCAGAATAACTTCCGACCTTTTAACCTTTATAATTAACCTAAAGGTCCTATTTTCCAACCATCGCGATAGGTTCTCTTTACGAATTTATTTACCTCATCTAAATTGGTCACTTTCATATTTTTATCATCCCATATCAATTTAACATTGCGTCCGGGGTAATCAACTCCTTTGCCATCGGCCCTTGGTTTGGTAATATCCTGTGCACGTAAAGCAAGGTTTGCCATTAATAAAGCTTCAGTTAAAGGACCAGCAATTTCAAAAGGTGAGCTCAATTCTTTATTACCGTATCCTGCAATACAGCCCTCAACCCATTGTGCATAGTGGCCGTTCGCTCCGTCGGGTACACGAGCTATGGTTTGTTTTACCTTCACCTCCTTATTGCGCGATAATGGAAGCAACAATGGATCAGCTCCATAAGTACTACACATCATTTTACCTTTTGTACCTATAAACAATACGCCATTTCCGTTATCACCAAAGCGATCGTTAGGTCCTAATTCTTCGGGGCGCTCAGGTTGAATTCCACCATCCATCCAATGTAGTTTTACAGGCCCTTTTGTTTTGGATGTTTTAGGGAAATTCATAATTACGTGGCTGGAAGGAGGACAACTTTCGGGGAAATACCCACGCTTAAACTCATCCACATACACGCTTCCGGCGCTTGCCTGAACATCCTTAATATAATTTAAATCCAATACCCTGAAAGCAGGCTCAATTAAATGACAACCCATATCGCCAAGGGCTCCGGTACCATAATCCCACCATCCACGCCAGTTAAACGGCACCAATTTATCCACATAATTTTTATCAGGTGCAGTACCTAACCAAAGGTTCCAATCCAAACCTTCGGGAATGGGTGCAGCCTGCGATGGCCAGGGAATGCCCTGCGGCCATACGGGACGGTTGGTCCACGAATAAACGGTGTGAACATCTCCAATGGTGCCGGCATTATACCACTCCATTAATTGACGAACGCCATCACCCGATGCGCCCTGGTTACCCATTTGAGTTACCACCTTATACTTTTTAGCAGCGTCGGTTAAAATGCGTGCCTCGTAAACATCGTGGGTTAATGGTTTTTGAATATAAACGTGTTTGCCCAATTGCATAGCAGCTAAACCAGGTGCTGCGTGGTTATGATCGGGGGTAGAAACGGATACCGCATCAAAATTTTTCGACTCTTTATCCAGCATTTCCCGCCAGTCTTTATAATACTTTGCTTTTGGAAAATTCTTAATTGATGTAGCTGCTCTCCTATCGTCAACATCGCATAAAAAAGCAATGTCGGCCTTACCGCTTTTTGCAAATGCAGCAATATCACTTTGTCCTTTTCCACCAACACCAATACCTGCAACAATTAAACGATCGCTAGGTGCAGTTTGACCGCTACCGGCAATAACGTGGCGCGGCACAATCATAAATCCCGCTGCAGCAATGGCAGTATTTTTTATAAAGTTTCTGCGGGAAGCATCAGAGACTTCCGATAAAGGCTTTTTTTCGTTCATTATATTATTTATTTTGGGAAGTTTCCCGTGATTATAAATTTTGCTTTTTCAATTCATTTACAGCATAATCCACAGCTCTTGCCGTCATAGCCATATAGGTTAAAGATGGGTTTACACAAGCAGCAGAAGTCATAAATGCACCATCGGTTACAAAAACATTCATTGCATCCCAAACCTGGTTGTATTTATTTACCACCGATGTTTTAGGATCGGCACCCATACGTGCTGTTCCCATTTCGTGGATACCCATTCCCGGGAAATAACCGTTATCAAAAGTTTTTACATTCTTTAATCCCCCAGCTTCCAAAATTTCCTTCGCATCGCTCATCATGTCGATACGCATCTTATTTTCATTGTCTTTAATCTCAACGTCAATAGCTAATACGGGTAATCCCCACTTATCCTTTACTGTTTTATCAAGCGAAATCATGTTTTCATGATAAGGCAATGTTTCACCAAAACCATTAATACCCATTCTCCATGGTCCCGGTTCGGCCAAGGCATCTTTAAAATCACCACCAATCGCCATCTCCGCTATTTCTCTATCCCAACCCTGGCGGCTGGCACTACCCTGGTAACCAAAGCCCCGAATGTAATCACGTTTTTCGCCATTCAGGTTTCTAAACCTTGGTATGTAAATTCCGTTTGGCCTTTTACCAAAATAATATTTGTCATCATAACCTTCAGCTTCACCCTGAGCACCGGCCCTAAAATGATGGTCCATAACATTGTGGCCTAATTCGCCACTGCTGCTACCTAAACCATCCTGCCAAACATCAGTTGCGGAGTTCATTAATATCCAGGCTGAGTTTAAGGCGGAGGCATTAACAAAAACTATTTTAGCAAAATAGTCATATGTTTTATTGTCCATTGCATCAACTATTCTAACGCCTGTAGCTTTTTTAGTATCCTTATCGTACAAAATTTCCTTAACAATAGAGAAAGGCCGTAAGGTTAAATTGCCTGTTTTTTGTGCCGCAGGCAAGGTGGATGATTGTGTACTGAAATAAGCGCCAAAAGGGCAACCTAACCAGCATTTGTTCCTGTACTGGCAATTGGTTCTTTCCTGTAAAGGCTGCGTAATATTGGCAACCCTACCCATTATTAATTTACGCTTACCACCAAATTGTTTACTAACTCTTTCCGCAACATCTTTCTCAACACAGTTAAAGTCCATAGCAGGCTGGTATTCACCATCGGGTAACTGCGGCAGTCCATCTTTTGATCCGCTGATACCGGCAAATTTTTCAGCATAGCTATACCACGGCGCAATATCCTTGTAACGGATAGGCCAGTCAACTGCAATACCGTCTTTAGCATTTGCTTCAAAATCAATATCGCTGAAACGATAGCTTTGGCGCCCCCACATTAGCGAACGGCCTCCCACGTGATAGCCCCTGTACCAGTCAAATCTCTTTACTTCCGTATAAGGATTTTCCTGTTCATTAGTCCAGTAATTCAGGTTCATTTCATTAAGTGGATAGTCCCTGCTAAGTACAGGATAATTCTTAATCATCTCCTGTGTACGGCCTCCCCTGTGCGGAAATTCCCAGGGACCTTTTTGTGCATTTACATAATCCTTTACATGCTCAATATCATTTCCCCTTTCAAGCATAATTGTTTTTAACCCCTTGTCAGTAAGTTCTTTTGCAGCCCAGCCCCCGCTAATACCGGAGCCAATCACAATCGCATCGTAAGTGTTCGTGGCCATTTAGTAAACGTTTTAAAAATTTAAATTATTAAAATGCCAATTCAAAAACCTATAAAAAAATTATAAACATTCTTTTTATAACATGCTTTTTTGTTTTTAAAAATAATTTTGGTGCCCGCCATTATATTTCAATCAACATCGTTGCGTCGCACTCTTGTACCGCATAACAACAAGCAACATTTAATTCACTTTCATGAAAAGATTATATTCTCAAAATCTTGTCAATTTCTTTATAAAAAATCAAACGCCAATATTTTTAAAATTCTTATCTGCAACTACCTCGTTTTTAGCAGCTACTAATTTATCATCATTAAAAAAGAAAAGAAATACCAATACAACTAATAATGATACGGCTGCCGGCACCAGCCAGATCGATTTCCAGTCGTGCACATCAGCAGTTTTATATAAATCAACAATAGGGCCCGATATTAATGAACCTATCATCATCCCCACTCCATAGGTTGCCAAAGTAATTAAACCCTGGGCCGAACTTTTAAATCGTTCACCCGCCCTTCGGTCGGTATAAATTTGCCCGGTAACAAAAAAGAAATCATAACAGATACCATGTAATAAAATTCCTATAATCAGCATCCAGTAACCGCTGCCTACATTACCATAAGCAAATAACACATACCTGATTGCCCAGGCAAACATTCCTATAGCCAGCATTTTTTTTACACCAAAGCGTATAAATAAAAAGGGCATAAGCAACATAAATAATATTTCCGAAACCTGGCCCAACGCCTGTATGCCGGCCGTGGACTGCATCCCTTTTTCGTTAAGGAAAAGATTGGTGAAATTGTAGTAAAAAGCCAGCGGAATACTAATAGCAATGGACGACAGGAAAAAGATAAGGTAAGAGCGGTTTTTTAGTAAGCCCAAAGCATCTAAGCCCAAAATATCGCCAATGGAGGTTTTAACGCCCTTTTTGGCCGGTGGCGTTGCAGGCAACGTAAAACTGAACAATCCTAAAATCAGCGAAACTGCTGCTGCCATTTTAAATGTATTGGTAAGGCTTGTTTCCCGGCCTTGCATATCCCAGCCAAAAAATGAAATAGCAAAACCCGCTACTATCCACCCAATGGTGCCCAATACCCTGATAAAGGGAAACTCTTTTTCGGGGTCGTCCATTTGCCTGAACGAAACCGCATTTACCAATGCTAAGGTTGGCATAAAAACAATCATATACATTAATATATATGGAAAGAACGAACCAAAATCGGCCGCCGAAGCAGCCTGCCATAATAAAACGCTCCCTATCAGGTGCAGCACTCCCAGTATTTTTTGAGCCGAAAAAAAACGATCGGCAATTAAACCAATTATAAAAGGTGCAATAATTGCCCCGATTGATTGGGATAAATAGGCCAGGCTTATTTCAGTTCCACTTGCCTGCAGGGTTTTTCCTAAATAGGTACCTAATGTTACAAACCAGGCTCCCCATATAAAGAAGTTCAGAAACATCATAGAGGAAAGCTGAATACGGATAGTTAATTTCATTTAGCGAAGTAATCGTATTTACAAGTGGTGACTAAATGTACTATTTTTAGAAGTACAAATAATTTTACCTCAAAAAAAAGTTAAGAGCTACATTGTAATAAGTCTATAGTTTATAAATGTGAGTGGCTTTTTGGCGCAAGCTTTCCCCTATATATAGTTGGTATTATTATAGTAGAGAACATTATTTAAATTAATAATAAATTTTACCAGTATAAGTGTAACTATTACTTTTATCATTCATGGTATTCCTTAAAAAAACAATCAAAGCTTCATTTTTAAAAAGGAGCTGAAATAATAGCCCCGATTGAAGTGGAAAGCCCGGACCACGCCTAAGCGTGGGAGGACTTGCAACGTAAAGCGGGACCGAAGCCACAATATTATTTAAAGCCTGGCTTCAAATAAATTTCAGCCCTATTTTTTAACGGTAAAAACTACAAGCGTTACTACATGAAAACAATTAAAGGACCTGGTATTTTTTTAGCACAATTTCTTGGAGACAACCCGCCTTTTAACGACCTGAAATCGATTTGCCAATGGGCTAAGGGTTTAGGATTTGTTGGTGTTCAAATTCCTGCATGGGACAGCAGGTGCATTGACTTACAAAAAGCAGCAGAAAGTAAAACCTATGCCGATGAATTAAAAGGCCTGATTAATGATTGTGGCTTACAAATTACAGAGCTATCAACCCACCTGCAGGGGCAATTAGTTGCCACCCACCCTGCTTACGATATTTTATTAGATGGTTTTGCTCCGGATGCTGTAAAAAACAATCCAAAAGCAAGAACAGAATGGGCCACCCAACAATTAAAATATGCAGCAAAAGCATCGCAAAACCTTGGCTTAAATGCCAGCGCCACATTTAGCGGAGCACTATTATGGCATACCCTTTACCCATGGCCGCAGCGCCCTCAAGGATTGGTAGACCAGGGCTTTACAGAATTAGCAAAAAGATGGTTGCCCATATTAAATGAATATGACGAATGCGGAGTTGATTTGTGCTACGAAATTCACCCCGGCGAAGACCTGCATGATGGTATATCGTACGAAATGTTTTTAGAGAAAGTGGATAACCATGCAAGGGCATGTTTGCTTTACGATCCATCGCATTTTGTTTTACAGTGTTTAGATTACTTAACCTACATTGATTATTATCATGAACGCATAAAAGCGTTTCATGTAAAAGATGCGGAGTTTAACCCAACTGGCAAGCAAGGGGTTTATGGTGGATACCAGAGCTGGATAAACAGGGCCGGAAGGTTCCGTTCGCCCGGCGATGGACAAGTTGATTTTAAAGGAATTTTTAGCAAGCTTACTGCTTACGATTATCCCGGATGGGCGGTTATGGAATGGGAATGTTGCCTGAAACACCCGGAGGATGGCGCAAGAGAAGGAGCTGAGTTTATTAAAAATAACATCATACGTGTTACCGATAAAGCCTTTGACGACTTTGCAGGAGCAGGCAGTGACGAAGCATTTAACAATAGTGTATTAGGATTGTAATAAATAACGTTACTTTAATTTATAAAAGTTTAAAAAAATGAAAAAAGCATTTATCATTCTATCGTCTGGAATTCTTTTATTTTCCAGTGTTACTTTTATTGGCTGTGGCGGAAACGATGCCAATAATGAAGCTGCTAACGATACCGTTGCAGCCCCGGTTGTAGTTCAGGAAGATCCTGCCATACAGGAAGGCCTTGAATTAATTGGAAAAAGTGACTGTTTAACCTGTCATAAACTAAACGAAAAATTAATCGGCCCTTCTTACAGTGAAGTTGCAGCCCGGTATGCAGATAATCCTGTTGGCCGCGATTCCCTGGTGCATAAAATTATTGTTGGTGGTAAAGGTAATTGGGGCGAAATTCCAATGACAGCACACCCCAATTTAAGCGAGGAAGATGTTAAGAAAATGGTTGCTTATGTAATGTCAGTAAAACCCGAATAAATAATAATATGAAAAAAATAGCAGGTCTACTTTTTATTGCCGCCAGTGTACTAGGTTGCAAATCTTCAAAGCAAACAGGTATGAACAGCGATGGCGCTATGTCGGGTAACGACAAAGGTGGTTGGAATTCATTATTTGATGGCAAAACAACCAATGGCTGGCACACCTATGGCAAACAAACCGCAGGGGGTGCCTGGAGAGTTGAAGATGGTGCGCTTTCCTTTGACCCCGCCAATAAAGATGGCCGTGGTGATTTGGTTACTAACGAGGAATATGGAAATTTTCATTTAAAACTCGATTGGAAAATTGCACCAAAAGGAAACAGCGGTGTCATTTTTTATGTTCATGAAGATCCTTCAAAATACAAGGAGACTTACAACACAGGCCTAGAAATGCAGGTATTGGACAATGATGGCCATGCCGATGGCAAAATTATAAAGCACCGTGCCGGTGATTTATACGACCTGATTTCAGTTTCAAAAGAAACAGTAAAGCCTGTAGGTGAGTGGAACCATGCCGAAGTAGTATCAAAAGACGGCAAGCTTGATTTATATTTAAATGGCGAGCATACTGTAAACACTACCCTTTGGAACGACAATTGGAAAAGCATGGTATCAAAAAGCAAATTTAAATCAATGCCCGATTGGGGAACTTTTGCAAAAGGTAAAATTGCCCTCCAAGACCATGGAAATAATGTTTGGTATAAAAACATCCAGATCAAAAGATTGTAGAAAGATTTCATAAGTTTTAAAGCCGCAATATTTGGAGCCTTTCCATTATTGCGGCTTTATTATTTTGTATTATTTTTTTTTGGGAAATGGGCATACCATCATCGACCAACATTGTTGTAGCTTGACCGACCTTTGGCGGTTCATTCACTTGTACTTCGTCACTTTTATCAGCCTCAATTTAAACCACTATTGCACGAAAATTAAAATCATTTAAATTGAGCAAAACCAATAATAATTTTATCCCCTTTTATGTACTTCTAATTAAAACCCAGGCTTCTTACTTGTTATAAAAAAAATTAAATCCTTTACAGCACTGTGTTTCAGACAAAAAAAATAAAAAAATAAAAAAGTTTTTTTTTTAGAAATAACGCAGCCTTTACATTTGCACCGGAGAGTTGGCAGAGCGGTCGATTGCGGCAGTCTTGAAAACTGTTGACTGTAACAGGTCCTGGGGTTCGAATCCCTAACTCTCCGCACTTAAAACACAAAAGCCTTTGACTAATTATCGAAGGCTTTTGTGTTTTAAAAAGGGGCCATTTTGTTGACATAAAATAATTAAACCTGGGCCATCAGTTAGGTAATTATTACTTTTAAAAATTTAACCGGTATAAGGTAATAATACCATCGAGGCAAGTAGCTTTTATAAGGTACTGGCCTTTGAGTTAGGTGGGTATATTTACAATTGTTGCATCCGATGCATTGATACAAGAAAGCTGCATTTAAGGGGTTCCTTATAAAACTATAATGCTATCCTGGTATTTTAAAGGCGACCCGCTGGTTGATTAAATAATTAATCATACACCTTGCGCAAAGCAATTCTTTTGTCTAATATTTTTTTCATTTCATTTA
>JBBSJX010000110.1:0-10909 GCA_038256825.1 Chitinophagales bacterium | reverse complement strand
TTTATGGCTCAGCTGGTAATTCCCCATTAAAAATTGAGCGACAAGGGATTATTTGATGGTGATCGTTTTAAACTGGTTGACGACGATTTGTAATAAGTTATCGTTAGGTTTATTTTGATGCCGCATATATTAAACGTACAAGAGTGCGACGCAACGGAAGTATAATAGGATTTCAAAAGTCTGGCCCCTAAATATTAATTAATACTTTTTAACGAACCGTCCAGCGAAGACCAATAAAGCCTTTAACCCCTTGCACCTGTGCGTAGTTATACGAGGGATCGAAAACATAACCGTTTGGATTGGTAGCTGGATTTGGATTACCGTTAGTGTCGTAATACTTTCCTCCGGGTTTGTTAAAGGGATCGTCGGGATGTAGCAAAGGATTTTGTGGTTTAAAATTGAGCAGGTTTTTGGCACCGCCGTAAATTTCGAGCCCGTTTACAAAGGTTTTGGTTACCTGCAAATTCATTATGGTGTACAAAGGTGATTTTTCAGGACGAAAATCGTTGGGCACTATTGGCAAAAACATGCTGCCATTTACTTTTCCGGTCCAATCAATTGAAATGGCCTGCGCAGGGAATGTGTAGCTGATCGCATACGTGCCGGAGAATTTGGGCGCAAAAAGCTGAGGAATTTTAGTTTGATTACCATCAGCATCCTTGTCCATTTCGTAAACATCCATATAAGTAATGCCGGCATTTACTTTAAACACATGTGCCAGCGTTAACTCGGTATTTAACGTTAATCCTTTGGAAATAGCATGGCCTCGTAAATTATCGTAAATAATTTTTAGAGGGTCGGTTATAAAATCACCCACAATTTTATTGGTGAAATAGGTGTAAAAAGCGCTACCATCCAGGTTTAGGTAACCGGTTGAAAAATTAATTTGCCTGGTGTAATTAAGATTGGTGTTCCAGCTTTGTTCGGGGCGCAGTTTTTCGGCTATAACCACATCCCTTGCACCGGTTAAGGCTGCATGGTCTTCGGTAAAAAGGTTAACTACCCGGTAACCATTACCTCCGCTTAGCCGAATAGTGTTTTGTTTATTTGGAGCATATTTAAAACTGAGGCGTGGCGTAAAGATGCTGCCATGTTCGTTGTTATGATCGTAGCGCAATCCAAATAAAGTAGTGAATTGGTCGCTGGCTTTAAATTCGTCCTGCACAAAAATGCCTGGCAAAAAGGTGTTGCTGGGTTTGTTTATGCCATCTTTTGCTGTGGCTGGCGAGTTGTCGTCGTAGGAAGTAAAGCGAAAAGGTACACCTGTTAAAATATCGTGTTTGCCAAAAGTGTTGTTCCACCTTAACTGGCCAAAGGCAACGTGTTGTTGTGCATAATATTTAGTATTGCCATAATAGCTGTCCTGCAGGTGATAGTTATAAGAAAGATCGGCGTAAAGATTTTTCCCCAGTTCATAATTTCCTATTAACTCAAACCGTTTGGTCAAAATTGTTTCCCCGTAAATGCTATCGGAACCACGAAAGTTTTTATTCCATTGCAATTCGCCACCCCAGCGGTTTTCGGTAACATACCGGACTGCTAATGTTGACAGTCGGTCATTGTCGCGTTTAAAATTCCATTTATTAAAAATAGAAAACCTGTTCTGCAAAGTGACATCGGTAAAATTATCATGATTGATATCGCGTTTGTTCCAAAAGTTAAAGTAATTAACACCCAGTATAGATGTGGTATTGTTTAGTTTAAACCGGGAGGTAATATCAACATTGTATTCTCCTATGCTTGTAGCTGATACATCCACTTTTAATTTATCGGCAGTTAAAGGATCCTTAGTTATTATATTGATTAAGCCGCCTACCGCCTCACTTCCATAAAGCGTGCTGGCGGGCCCTTTTACAATTTCTACTCTTTTTATCAGGCTGTTGGGAATGCCGGCTAAACCATAAACGGTAGATAAGCTGCTTACAATGGGCATACCATCAATCAATATCATCGTATACGGACCTTCCATACCATTAATATGTATATCGCCGGTGTTACAAACATTACAATTTAACTGGGGTTGCACACCGTTTACCATGGTAAGGCTCTCAAAAATATTGGGTGTTGGGTTTTTTTTGAAAAGGGTAGGTGTGTATACTTCTACAGGTATGGGGCTATCCATTTTACTCACGGCCTTCATGGTTCCACTAACCACAACATCGTCCATTACTGCAACAGCAGGTTGCAATTCTATCACCGCCTCCTGTGCAATATTTTCAAGTTTTACCTCTTTTATTATGTGTTGAAAGCCAATAGCTGAAATGTGAATTTTTGTTTTGCCGGTTTTTTTTAAAGGGATATTAAATTCTCCCAGTTCGTTAGTGGTTACTACTTTTATATCCCCTTCAATAAGAATATTTGCCGAAACAATGGGAATACCTGCACTGATTACCTTACCCTTATACAAATTTGGTTGAGGTAAATCCTGAGCAGAAAGTGAGGAGGTTAATATATAAAAGCTGCAAAGTAAAGCTGTGTAAAGTATTTTCATTTTTTAGGCTTGTCTAAATTTATATTTAAACAAACTTAAATAAAAATAACGCAGAATGAAAAAAATTTTTTTGATGATTGTAAAACGGGGGACTTGAAAACGTAAATCATTTATTTAAAAACTAGCATCAGTAGGGTACGCTAAAACAATTATATGGAACGCTCCATCCGTAAAACTTTACAGTCTACCTCATTAAAAAAGCAAAAGCCGGTTTTTTAAGAAACCAGCTTTTGCCATATATATCCGAACCAATAAATGTTTGAGGCAATCAAAATAGTAGGAGTGTACTTACCTGCCAAAAACTTTTTGCCCTCCTATATAGGTCAGTATTACTTTGGTATTTAATATTTGTTTTTCGTCCACCTTCATTAAGTCTATATTCAGGATAATGAAATCTGCTTTTTTACCCACTTCAATGCTGCCCACTTCCTTTTCAAGAAAACCTGCCTTTGCTGCCCATATGGTCATTCCTTTAATGGCTTCTTCACGAGTTAAGGCATTTTCAGTTTGGAAACCGTTTGCCGGAAAACCTTTTGCATCTTTTCGCACTACTGCAGCTAAAAAAGTTTTGAAGGGACTGATATCTTCTACCGGAAAATCAGTACCTAAAGGCAACCATCCATTTTGCTGAAGTAATTGTTTATATGCATAAGCACCTTTAATTCTTTCAGGTCCTAATCTTTCTTCGGCCCAATACATATCGCTGGTGCCATGGGTGGGTTGAACAGATGGTATTATGGATGACTTTCCAAAAAGCGCAAAATCATTTTCATTTACCACCTGCGCATGTTCTATCCGCCAACGTTTATCGTTTTTACCATTGAGCACTTTATTGTAAATATTTAAAATAACCCTATTAGCGCTATCGCCTATGGCATGGGTGCACATTTGGAAATCGGTGTTGGCCAGCATTTTGGCCACGCTATCAAAATGTGATTGGCTGCTTAACAAAAAGCCAGACCAATCTGGCTTATCAGCATAAGGTTGCAATAAACAGGCTCCCCGGCTTCCCAACGCTCCATCTGCATAAACCTTCACTCCTTTTACAAATAACTTATCCGTTTTAAAGGGTCCTTTATTAAGGTAGCGCTGGTAATTTGAAGTGTCGTCGCTGAGCATTACATACAAACGCATATTTACTTTACCTTCTTTTTGCAAGCCATCAATGGTTTGTACATCGCTGTACATAAGTCCGCAATCAGTAACGGTGGTAAGGCCTACGGCAAAACAACTGTCTTGCGCAGCCGTCAGCCATTTTAAATAATCATCAATAACCGATGGGGGAAGTTTAGCAGAAACAAGGTCTACGGCATTATCAATTAATACACCGGTAAGTTTTCCATCTTTGGTTTCAACAGATCCACCTATTAAGGTTTGGCCTGGTGTAACTGCAGCAAGGTCAAGCAGGTTTTGGTTAGCGATAGCGGCATGGCCATCTACCCGCGTTAATATTACCGGGCGGTCAGGGTAAAGCTGGTTTAGTTTTTCGTTGGTGGGGTACGATTTGCCGGGCCATTTATTCTGGTCCCATCCTCTTCCACGTATCCATGGTTCGGCGGGATGTTCATCAGCAAATTTTTGTACTCTTTTCACCACTTCATCCCAACTGTTAGCGCCAAACAAATCTACCTGGAATAATGACTGACCATAACCTAAAAAGTGCGCATGGGCGTCAATAAATCCCGGGTAAACGGCCTGCCCTTTTGCATCAATTTTTTCTTTTGCGTTATATTTTTTTAAAATTTCATCACTGGTGCCCACTGCAATAATTGCTCCTTTATTTACGGCAAAAGCTTCGGCTGTTTCAAATTTTTCATTAACGGTATAAACAACTCCATTGTAAACAACAAGGTCAACCTCGTTAGCATTATTACACGAAGCCAGTATTACAAATGCCAGCAGGCAGTAGAAAAAACGCATAGAAAAATGTTTAAAAACAAATATAGTATTCCATTGCGATTGGAGAGGCAAACTAAATAGTGAATACAAGTAGATTAAAGGTTACATGCCTCTTTGCATAAATTACCTATTGTGAACGGTTGCGCAGTAGTTTGTAAATTTTAATTCCGCTCATTAGCAGTATTACAAAAAGCAGTAATCCTGTTAAGCCCCAAACCCAGCTAAGGTTTTGTTTTACTACTACCAGCATTACAATGGCAATTAAAAATATGGTGGCCACCTCGTTCCAAACACGTAATTGTTGCGAGGAGTATTTAAACACTTCTTTTATTTGCTGCCGGTAAATGGCATGAAGCGTAAAGTGGTACCAATACAATAAAAGCACGAAGCATAATTTTATCCAAAGCCAGCCCGGCACATTGCTAAAGTAGCCAAGGGTATACATAACCAAAGGGCCAAAAATTAAGGTAAGTATAGCAGAAGGCCAGGCAATGCCAAACCACAGGCGTTTAATCATTATGCTAAACTGGGTTTGCAGAATTTGCTTTTCGGGCTGTGGCTTTTCGTTGGCCTCGGTGTTGTAAATAAACAAACGCACAATGTAAAACATACCGCTAAACCAGGTAACTATAAAAATAATGTGAAGCGCCTTTAGGTATAACTGCATTTATTAAATATGAGAAAGTTGAAAACAATGTAAAAACAACAGGCACACTGTAAGCATTAATTTTTATTATGGACCTGGCAATTTGTTCGGTGAGCAGCATTGTTGCAGCCTGACCGACTGCTGGCGGTTCGCACACTTGTACATTTTATTTTCTATTCAACAGGTCTGAATTTTACCTACAACTATATAATTGAACCTAAAGATGCTCATTGACCAAAAAGTACAAGTGAGTGACACAACCCAAGCATCATTAAAATCCCAATGCCGGTTCCATAAAAAATAAACTCGTTCACTAAACGATCATTTAACAAACAGCTTTACAAACTTTGCAGCACCAGTTGCTTATTGCCTGCCTTAACATCTGTGATCCATTTAGCCATCGATTGTATCCACAACGGTTCAATATTAAGGCAAGGAATAAAAGTAAAACTTTCGCCCCCTGCATGCATAAATGATTCCTTTCCTTCAACGGCAATTTCCTCCAGCGTTTCAAGACAATCGCTCACAAAGGCGGGACAAACAACCAGCAATTTCTTTACACCTTCTTTTGGCAATTCTTCCAAACGCAAAGCTGTATAGGGTTTCAGCCATTCTTCTCTACCCAAACGCGATTGAAAGGAGAACCCAATTTTGTCCTTTGGTATTCCCAGTTTTGAAGTAATAATCTGGGTGGTTGTCCAGCATTGGTGGCGATAGCAAGTAGCGTGCGCTGGTGAAGGTACTTCGCAACAATTTTCCACCTTCATGCAATGGCAGTTGGTAGGGTCGGCCTTGGTCATGTGGCGCTGCGGAAGCCCATGATAGCTAAATAAAATCTGGTCGTAATCCTGTTGTAAAAAAGGTTTTATTCTTTCGGCCAGGGCATTTATATAATTTTCCTCGTTGTAAAACGGCTTTATAAACGTGAGCTTAAAATTGTACTTGTTTTTTTTATGAACTTCCTGTGCATGTGCTACTGCAGTTTCGTAACTGCTCATGGCATAATGCGGGTACAATGGGATGGCAATTACTTCTTCAAGGCCGGGAACTTTTTTAAGCAGGCTTTCATAAGCGTTCTTCATAGTTGGGTTGCGGTAGCGCATAGCAATCTCAACCGGTTCGTCAATTATTTTTTGCAACTCGTCTTGTTGCTGTTTGGTAGTTACCACAAGCGGGGAGCCCTCTTTGGTCCAGACGGTTTTATAAGCTTCGGCAGATTTGGGTGCACGAAACGGTACAATAATACCACCAACCAATAAAGCCCGCAAAATATAAGGATAGTCAATAACCCTTTCATCCATCAGGAATTCCATCAAATATTTACGAACATCTTTCACCTCTGTAGAGTCGGGCGACCCCAGGTTCATAAGGATTATTCCTCTTTTCATATTTTGCAAATGTAGTTTTCCGCAGGTAAACCGGGCGGGAATTTTTAATAAGAACACCCAACTTTTATAAATGTTTAAATTCAAGAATGGTTTTGCTTTTGACTGATTACAAAATAATTGTGGTGTTAATTATGAAGATTTGGTGACAGAGCCATTGATTATTGATGCAGTTTAGGAGGCAAATTCCCTTTAAGACAAATCATTATTATTTAATGACGTTCGCATGACAGAGAAATTGGGTAGGAGGGGAACACACAATTAACTTTGTAGCCAAGAATTTTAAAGACCTAAAATGGCCCAAAAGACGGAGAGTAATTTATCAAAATTTTTTATTGCCGGAATAAACTACAAAAAAACTGATGCTTCCATCAGGGGCCAGTTCGCCATTAATAACGAGCAGTATGCAAACATTTTAGCATTGGCTCCTCAATACGGTATCTCCGAATGCTTTATTTTATCAACCTGTAACCGAACCGAAATTTATGGTTTTGCCGAAAACGTTTCTCAATTAATAAATGTTCTTTGTACGCAAACGCTTGAAAGCAAAGAAACATTTGTTCAATTGTGTTACACCCACCAGGGAGTAGATGCTGTTCAATATTTATACGAAGTGGGTTCGGGCCTGGGCAGCCAGATTTTGGGCGATTATGAAATTATTGGCCAGATTAAAATGGCGGTTAAAATTGCCAAGCAGCATGGTTTTGTGGGTGGCTTTACTGAACGTTTGGTAAACAGCGTACTTCAATCAACCAAGGTTATAAAAAACCAGACTGCACTTAGCGGCGGTACTGTTTCGGTTTCGTTTGCTGCTGTTCAGTATATAAAAAGGAATATTAAAGCATTAGAAGATAAAAATATTTTATTAGTAGGAGTAGGTAAAATTGGCCGCAATACCTGTAAAAACCTGGTTGATTACCTGGGCACTAAAAACTTAACCTTAATAAACCGCAGTTACAATAAAGCGGTTGAGCTGGCAAACGAATTGGGGTTAAATCACGCCCATATTGATGAATTAGAACAATACATACAATCATCTGATATTATTTTAGTAGCTACCAATAGCAACGAGCCCATAATTCTGGCCTCACATTTAATGAACGGAAAGGAGAAACTTATCATTGATCTTTCTATTCCATACAATGTTGAGAAAGCTGCTGCCAACTTACCCCATGTTACTTTAATTAATGTGGATGAACTTTCTAAATTGAAAGACGAGACCTTGCTTAAGCGTATGGGCGAAATACCAAAAGCAAAAGCAATAATAGAGGAGTATAAAAACGACTTTGTAGAATGGAGCAGCATGCGCAAAAATGCACCGGTGTTAAGGGCGGTAAAGCAAAAGCTTTTCGACATGCACCAGTGCCAGATGTTTTTGGCCAGCTACAAAACCGTTTTAACTGTTGCCGTCGAACCATCCATTACCGTTTCATCCAATACAGATATTGCATTTTCAGTAATAAAAGCTTCGCCCGTAATTCCGGTTAACCAATTTGCCATTAAAAAGGTTATTAAAAATATGGCGGTTAAAATGAGACAACAACATCAACCGGGTTGTTCTTACATAGAGGCGATCAACGATTTTATAACATCCCACCAAAATTAATAATGGAGCATAAAGTGCTGCGTATTGGCACCAGGGAAAGCGAGCTGGCCGTTTGGCAAGCCACCCTGGTAAAAAATTTATTGGCCCAAAATGGTTACCCATCGGAGCTGGTTTACATTAAAAGTGAAGGCGATATTGATCTGAAAACTCCTTTGTACGAAATGGGAGTACAGGGAATTTTTACCCGTAGCCTGGATGTGGCATTGCTGAATAACCGGATTGATATAGCTGTACACAGTATGAAGGATGTGCCAACACAATTACCTGATGGTATTGTGCAGGCGGCCGTTTTAAAAAGAGCTTCATATAAAGATCTGTTGGTTTACAAAGGTGATTTTTCCAATATAGAAGAAACTTTAAATGTTTTCGATGATAAGATTGAGAACGCAAAGCAATCATTTACCATAGCTACCAGCAGCGTTCGCCGCAAGGCACAATGGTTAAACAGGTATCCAAATCATAAGTTAGAAAACCTGCGAGGCAATGTAAACAGCAGGTTACGTAAAGTGGAAGATAGCAGTTGGAATGGGGCCATTTTTGCCGCTGCCGGTCTGGAACGCATTAACCTACGTCCTGAAAAATCAATTGAATTGGATTGGATGTTGCCGGCACCAGCGCAGGGAGCTATTATGATTGTTTGTAAAAACGATGATCATTTTGCAGTTGAAGCTTGTACTAATTTAAATGATGCAGATACCGCACTATGTACCCAATTAGAAAAAGATTTTTTGCGCGAATTGATGGGCGGTTGCACTACCCCTATTAGTGCCCTTGCACAAATGGAAAACGATGAAATAATTTTTAAAGGAAATATTTTTTCGCTTGATGGTAAGCAAAGGGTTGATGTAGAGAAAAAGGTTACACGTGCAAATGCCGCCCATGCGGGAAGCGAAGCAGCCAAGGAATTATTATTAAATGGAGGCCAGGCAATCTTTAATGCAATACACTATGGAGCAAAATAATTTTTCAATATTATCAACCCGGCCTCTGGCAAACGAAACCATGCTGAAAGCAGCCGCCGCAGGTGTGGCCCTTCATACGGAATCATTTATTGAAACCAGGAGTATTATTAACCCCGAAATTTCGCAATACATTAGGCAGTTAGCAAAGGAAGAAACGAACGTTGTGTTCACCAGCATGAATGCGGCCGATGCAGTTATTGCCTGCCTGCAATACCATAATGCTGAGCCCGAGTGGACCATTTACACCATGGGTGGAACAACCCGAACGGTTATAAAAAATTATTTTACCAATTCCGAAATAAATGGCGAGGCTACTAATTCAACAGAATTAGCAAGGGCCATTGTTGATGATAATATAGGCGAGATCGTTTTTTTCTGTGGTAACCAGCGCAGGGATGAATTGCCCACAATATTACAGGAAGAAAATATTGTAGTAATAGAAGAAGTTGTTTACGAAACCCGCGAAATTCCTGTAACAATAGAAAAAGATTATAGCGGCATTTTATTTTTTAGTCCAAGCGCGGTGCGAAGTTTTTTTTCAACGAACAAAATTGGTGCACAAACGGTTCTGTTTGCAATTGGCACAACAACTGCCCACGAATTGCGCAATTATAGCAGTAATAAAATATTGGTAAGCGAGTTTCCTGATAAGGAGCAATTAGCCGCAAAAGCCATCGAATATTTCAGTAAAGCAACTACTAGTTAAGCAGGATTTTTTTGGGGCCAGCTTTATTACTGCTATGAATCATCGTTGTGTCACTCACTTGTACTTTTTGTTTTTTATGCAGCATTTTAAAAGCCGGGTTTCATCAACATATTAATAATTTAAAAATCACCCATAACAATATGTCTTCTTTAAAAAACGATCTTATTCTCAGGGCACTAAAAGGCGAAGCGGTAGAAAGGCCACCCGTATGGATGATGCGGCAAGCCGGGCGCTATTTACCCGATTACTTAAAACTAAAGGCTAAGTACGATTTCTTTACCAGGGTTCAAACTCCTGAACTGGCAACTGAAATTACTTTGCAACCCATAGACCAGGTAGGTGTGGATGCTGCAATTATTTTTTCAGACATATTGGTTATACCCCAGGCCATGGGCCTGGAGGTTTTAATGGAAGAAGGCAAAGGCCCATCGTTGCCTAAAGTAATACAAACCCAAAACGATATTGATAATCTTATTACCGATGGAGCTGAAGAAAGCCTGAAATATGTTTACGATGCACTGTCATTAACAAAACAGGAATTAAACAACCGCGTACCCTTAATTGGTTTTGCCGGTGCACCATGGACTATATTATGTTATATGGTTGAAGGCAAGGGAAGCAAAACCTGGGATAAGGCAAAACAATTTGTTTATACCCAACCCGAAATGGCGCACCAGTTATTGCAAAAAATAACTACTATAACCATAAGTTATTTAAAGGCGCAAGCCAACGCCGGTGCCGATATTTTGCAGGTTTTTGATAGCTGGGCTGGGGCATTAAGTCCTGCGGATTTTAAAGCCTACGCCCAACCTTACCTGTTGCAAATTGCTGATGCCGTAGCTCCTCATGCGCCGGTTATTTTGTTTCCAAAAGGTACATGGCATGCCATTGAAGATTTAAGTAGAAGCAGTGCAAGTGGTATAGGTATTGATTGGACCATTACCCCACAACAAGCCCGTGCTTTTGCAGGCGATAGGGTGACTTTGCAGGGGAACTTTGACCCGTCAAAATTATTAGCGCCCATCCCTGAAATTAAAAAATGGGTTAAAGAAATGATTGACGGTTTTGGAACCCAGCGCTACATAGCCAACCTGGGCCATGGTATTACTCCAAATGTACCTGTTGATCATGCCAAGGCTTTTGTTGATGCGGTAAAAGAATATAAATAGAAAAGAGTGTGGGAGGTGTTAAATACTTACACGACGTAAACACTT
>JBBSJX010000109.1:0-10920 GCA_038256825.1 Chitinophagales bacterium | reverse complement strand
GGAGATTATTCCGGCATACCTGTTTTAAAGTATGAGGCAGTATTGCATGGCGAAGTTGCCAAGCCAGGTCTTGGTCCGTTACATACCGAGTTTGATGATAAAGGAAATGGTTATACTACTTTCTTTATTTCGAGTGAAGTGGTTAAATGGAGAATTAAAGATCTGAAAATATTAGATCGTGTTCCAACTTACTATTCGCCCGGACACCTTAGCATTCCTGGTGGCGATAGCCGCAAACCATATGGCAAGTATATGGTAGCATACAATAAAATAACCAAAGATCGCTTTTTGCCAACAGGTCCTGAGCTGGCTCAAACCGCCCAGTTGTTTGATATTAGCGGCGATAAAATGCAGCTTATTCTTGATTTCCCCACAATAGGTGAGCCGCATTATGCACAGTCGATACCCGCTAGCCTTATCTCAAAAAATTCGAAGAAGATTTATAAAATAGAGGAGAATAAACACCCCTATGCAACCATGGGCCAGAACGATGCAAGAGTTGTACGCGAAGGAAACCAGGTACATGTGTATATGACCGCCATCAGGTCGCACCTTGCACCCGACAATATTGAAGGAATTAGAATAGGTGATGATGTATTTTTTCATGTTACAAACCTTGAACAGGATTGGGATGTGCCGCACGGCTTTGCGATTAAAGGCGCAAATAATGCTGAACTTCTTGTAATGCCGGGTGAAACCCAAACGTTGAAATGGACTCCGAAAAAAGTTGGTATCGCACCTTTTTACTGTACTGATTTTTGCAGCGCATTGCACCAGGAAATGCAAGGGTATTTGCGTGTGTCGCCTGCAGGGTCATCCGTTCCGTTAACATTTTCAATTGGCACCAATAATGGTCAGGGTTTAAACCCGCCCACCGAAGGCGCTGGTTCAGGTGGGGGCACCCCAAAGGTTAAAAAGTAGAATTATGAAGCAAAGAGTGGTAGGCCAGCAGTTGATCAGCTTTTATAATGGAATTAATAAAATGTACCGGAAGCCTATTAATTGATCAATTTTGCAGGTACACGCTCTTTGCTTTCTAAATTTTGTTGCAAGTAATACATGGCCGAAACCAGGCCGCCAGTTATTAGAAAATGCCGGTAATGATAATGAAGTGGTGTAGAGATTTGATTGAAACCGGATAAAATTTATAAAATGAACAACAATTTTAAATGGCCCCGCATATTAACCTTTACGGCTTCCGTTTTTTTGGCAATCGCACTGTTTGTGCCCATATGGCAAATACAATTGGCTGCGCCCCAATATCCGGAAGGTTTAGTATTAAAAATATTTGCCAATGGCCTGCAAGGTGATGTAGATGTAATAAATGGTTTGAACCACTACATTGGTATGCATACGCTGCACAACGAAGACTTTATTGAGTTTACAATATTGCCTTACATTATGGGCGGCCTGGTATTGCTGGGGCTGGTAGTCGGCTACATCAATAAAAAGAAGTTCTACTATTTTTATGTTGCTTTGTTCATGTTTGTGGCTATTGCCTCCATGGTTGATTTTTACAGATGGGAATATGACTACGGTCATAACCTGGATCCAAACGCTGCCATTATTGTTCCGGGTATGGCTTACCAGCCGCCCTTGATTGGTTACAAACAGTTGTTGAATTTTGGAGCATATTCTATACCCGATATTGGAGGATGGTTTTTTATTGCAGCAGGCGTTTTATTGGCCATTACCTTTTTTATATTACTACAGCCTAAATGGCTTTTTCGCGGAAGGGCAAAGCTTGCAATGGCGGTTCTAATGTTTTTGGTTTTGCAATCCTGTTCAACCAAGCCCCAGCCCATCCGGTACGGAGCAGATGCATGCAGCTTTTGCAAAATGAGTATCATGGATAAGAAATTTGCCTGCGAATGGGTAACCAATAAGGGAAAGGTATTCCGTTACGACGATTTGCATTGTTTGTTGAAGGAACAAAAAGATAGTAAGATTGAAGGCAAAGCCTATGTAAATGATTTTAATTCTAAAAGTGAGTTAGTGAATGCCGGCGATGTGTTTTTTGTAAAGTCTGCCGAAGTAAAAGGGCCAATGGGTGGAGATGTTGCTTCGTTTATTATAAAAGATGAAGCTGAAAAATTTGCTTCCCTGCACCAGGGAAATCTTTTAACCTGGCCAGACGTAAAAACCACTTTTAATTAAACTTATAGTTTGCAAGGGAGAATGGGGACTTTTTCACCTTGCTCAAAAATGGTAAAAAAGTACAAGAGTGCGACGCAACCAAAGCTTCATAGTAGTAACTAAGCCTGGGCCAAAAAAATCTTTATTACTTTTTTATTCCTTGTTAAGTAATTGCTGTAAAAATATTTTTTTTTGAAATTATTGTCTTTCATATTGTTGATTGTTTTGCGTTGCCAGTTGTTTGCAAGCACGCTGGAGGTGGGCCCGGGCAAACAGTTTACCACTATAAAAAGCGCTATGCAACAGGCAAAGCAAGGCGATGTAGTGCTGGTGTATAAAGGATTGTATAAAGAAGGTGAAATTGTAATTACCATTGGTATTACGCTTAGGGGCGTTGGCTATCCCATAATTGACGCGCAAAATAAATTTCAGGCCATTAGCGTGGAAGCAAATAATGCTGTTGTTGAAGGATTTGAGGTGCGGAATGCAGGGTATTCAAGCCTATACGACTGGGCCGCCATAAAAGTAATAAACAGCGGGAATGTTACCATTCGCAACAACCGGCTTACCGGCAACAATGCAGGCATATACCTGCAAAATGTTGTTGGCGGCAACATTAGCAATAACACAGTACAAGGCAACAGTAAAGGCGAAGTGGAATCGGGTAATGCCATCCATTGCTGGAAGAGCAACGGTTTGCGCATTTCAAATAATGTTTTAACAAACCATCGCGATGGTTTGTATTTTGAATTTGTTTCCTCATCGGTTATAGAAAACAATTCCAGTTATAACAACCTCAGGTATGGTATTCATTTTATGTTTTCGAACGATAATGTTTATACCCATAATACTTTTCGCAATAACGGCTCAGGTGTGGCGGTTATGTTCTCAAAAAACGTGACTATGCGCTTTAACACCTTTGAACAGAATTGGGGCAGCGCCGCATATGGCATTCTGCTAAAAGAAATACAGGGCGGCGTTATAGAAGAAAACCGGTTTATTAAAAACACCATTGGTATATACATGGAGGGCACCAGCCGGATGATGATCAATCGCAATATTTTTCGCTCCAATGGCTGGGCCATGAAGGTGCAAAGCAGTTGCGATGACAACACAGTAACTCATAATAATTTTGAAGGAAACACCTTTGATATAGGCACCAACGGTACATTGCAACTGAATAAATTTTACGAAAATTATTGGGACAAATACGAAGGGTACGATCTTAATAAAGATGGGTATGGCGACATACAATATCAGCCGGTTAGCCTGTTTAGCATGATAGTGGAAAAGCTGCCGGCAGCCTCCATTTTGCTGCGAAGTTTTATGGTGAGTATTATGGATAAGGCTGAGCGTCTTTTACCAGGCATAACGCCACTTGAACTTAAAGATGACAAACCTTTAATGAAACCACTTAACCTATGATCATTGCAACAAACGTGACAAAGAAGTTTGGGAAACTGGTTGCTTTAGATTCAATTAATCTTTCGTGCAACAAAGGCGAAAGCATTGCTATGGTGGGACCCAATGGATCGGGCAAAACAACTTTTATTAAATGCCTTTTGGGGATGGTTGTGCCAGATAGCGGGTTCATCACTTTTAACAATCACAACATTACACATAGCTGGGAGTACCGCAGCCGGATAGGCTACATGCCGCAGATTGGCCGGTTTCCCGATAACATGACCATTGCACAGGTTATAGATATGATGAAAGACATTAGAAAGCCATTTAACCAGGCAATAGATGACGAACTGGTAGTTCAGTTTGAGCTGGATAAAATGATGGATAAAAGAATGCGTACGTTATCCGGCGGTACGCGGCAAAAAGTTAGCGCCTGCCTTGCGTTTATGTTTACACCCGATGTGCTGATTTTGGATGAACCTACGGCGGGCCTCGATCCCGTTTCTACCGAGATATTAAAAGATAAGATTAGAAAAGAAAAAGCCAATGGCAAGCTCATCTTAATAACCTCGCATGTACTAAGCGACCTGGATGATATTATTACGCAGGTCATTTATATGCAGGAAGGGAAACTTAAATTTCACAAGTCGTTCGAGCAGCTAAAAACGGATACCGGCGAGCTGCAATTGTCTAAGGCCATTGCCCACGTAATGAAAAAAAAATAGCATGAAAAAACTGGTAAAATATGTGATGATCGATATTCTTCGCAACAAGATCGTACTTGGCTACATGTTGTTTTTGCTGGCGGTATCGCTAAGTGTTTTTAACCTTGAAGACAATACTGCCAAGGGTTTACTCAGCCTGCTCAACATTATCCTGATCATTGTGCCATTGCTCAGCATCATATTCGCTACTATTTATGTATACAATTCGGCAGAGTTTATTGAGCTGTTGGTTTCGCAACCAGTAAAACGTACCACCTTGTTGGCAAGTATTTATATCGGCATTTCGGCATCGCTAATGCTGGCCGTATTTGTGGGTATCGGCATTCCTATTATATTATACGATCGGTCGGAAGTAGGCTTTATATTATTGCTGGCCGGCTTTTTATTGACAGCCGTTTTCTCCGGCCTGGCCTTGCTGGCAAGTGTTGTAACACGCGACAAGGCAAAGGGCATTGGCCTTTCCATTTTACTTTGGTTTTACTTCGCCATTATTTTTGATGGCCTGGTACTGTTTATACTTTTTCAATTTGCAGATTATCCCCTCGAGAAGGCAAGCATTGCCATGACTGCGCTTAATCCCATAGACCTTGCCCGGATACTGGTGTTGCTTAAAATGGATATTTCGGCTATGATGGGTTATACCGGCGCGGTGTTCAAAGAGTTTTTTGAGGGTGTATCCGGATACCTTTTAATTGGATTGATATTAACGGCCTGGATCACATCACCATTAGCATTATCTATAAAACTGTTTAACAAAAAAGACCTTTAATAATTTTTAGGGGCTGTTAGCAAAGTGGCGATTCAATGGTTACAAAAAGCACAGGTATGCCCTGCAAACCAGTATTTATAGCATCTACTTTTTGTATTTACTCCAAACAATTTACAGCCATTCCCACATAGTGTTTTTGCCGATACCCATACCAGCGATCATCGGCCGGTATTGGCCATGCGTTGCATTGATTAATCAAAAAAAAAGGTTTAATGCTCTTATTCTTCAACTAGCATTTGTAAAATATTCTTCTTACATTACTTCAACAATCCATTTTTTTATAAATCGAAAACTTTTAAATTGTATTAGTGGAATGGGGCCTTGGATAGCTCTATTGGAATAGATTGATATAAGATTATAAATTGTATTATGACTGGATAACCATTGAAAAGTTTTTAATAAAAACACGCCTATTATTTAAACGAATCAATAGCGTAGGAATAAGGATAATCAATTTAAAAATGGTTTATTAAAGAAATAGTTTTCAATTTTAATTTACTTGAGTTGTAACTTTTATTAAATCAAATCTTTTTATACATGCCCTCTTTTCCCAAGCCGAATTTCACACACCAGGTTGATCTTAAAAAGGAGATAAATGCAATTAAAAAATACAGGGATTCGAAGCCGGAAATAAAAATTCCCCAAAGCACTTCTAAAAATCTTTTACTGGCCACCTGGAACATTGCCAATTTAGGTGCCCAGGATAGAGAGCCCGAACACCTGAAAATTATTGCCCAGATTATATCGTGGTTTGATTTGATTGCTATACAAGAAATTAAAGAGAATAGCCTGGACTTTAGGGAGATTGTTAAATTGCTGGGGAATGGGTACCAGTTTGTTTTTTCGGATGCGTCGGGTAATAATGAGCGGATGGCTTTTGTATTTAAAAAAAGCAAGGTTAAGTTGAGAGAAGAAATAGCTGAACTTGCCATTCCTCCCGCCGATTTCAGGTATATAAATCTTCCCGGAATTGAGACTAAGTTTGAAGGTTTTGACAGGAGCCCTTACCTGGCTAGTTTTAGTGTAAATAATTTTGATTTCTCTCTTTTAAACGTGCATTTGTATTTTGGCAGTGATAGTGAAAAAACTTCCATAAACCGTCGTTGTTTAGAAGCTTATTGTGTCGGCCGCTGGGCCGATTTAAGGTCGAAAAGTAAGTACTCTTTTAATAGTAATTCGTTGGCTTTGGGTGATTTTAACCTGCCTATGATTGATGAAAAAGACCCGGTTTATAAAGCTTTAGTAAATAGGGGAATCCAATTACCCGAACACTCCTCAAAAATATATTCAAATATTAACGACGATAAGGCGTACGACCAGATTGCCTTTTTGCCCGGAATGAAATCTAAAATTTTAAATCATGGTATTTTCCCTTTTGATAATGCTGTTTTTGCTGATATATACATTAACAAAACAGCGGGTGAATTTAGAAGTTACTTAAGATATTATCTATCGGACCACAGGCCCATGTGGATGGAGCTGAACATAAGCGATGATGTGTGATGATGATATGTTGGATCTAACGTTTACATTAAAACTGCATAACCAAACCTAAAATAAACTCTTATGGCATTTTCACTAAACCCCCAATCGCAGGCAGAGTACCAGCGATTATTTGATACCTGTATCATCGATAATACCAAACTACCAGAAATAAATAATGTAATTGAAAAAATTACTGCATCCAGGTCGCGATACGAAAGTGTAGGAAATAAAATGGGAATTCCCTGGAATTTTATTGGAATTGTACATTGCATGGAAGGAGGTTTGAGTTTTAATAAACACCTTCATAATGGAGATCCTTTAACTGCCCATACAGTACAGGTTCCAAAAGGCAGGCCCAAAACAGGTAATCCGCCATTTACCTGGGAAGCGAGTGCGGAAGATTCGTTGCTTTATGAGAAACTTGACCAATGGAAAAATTGGAGCATCCCTGGCATGTTGTACAAGCTGGAAACCTATAATGGTTTTGGGTACCGAAAACTCCAAACACCCATAAACTCGCCCTATTTATGGAGTTATAGCAATCATTTTACTAAAGGTAAATTTGTTGCCGATGGAAAATTTGATCCGAAAGCAACCTCTAAACAAATTGGTGCCGGAGTATTGTTGCGCAGAATGGCCGAAAAGCAACAGGTTAATCTGGGTTTATCCGACAGGCTTACATTGATAAGGCAACTAGGCGAAATAGTAAATTATGCTCCCAACCGTGAAGTGCCAAAAGCCAGGGAATTACAACAATTATTAAACCTGGCCGGCGCACACCTTACTGCCGACGGTAAGGCGGGCAAAATTACTTCCGATGCCTTTTTTAATCTTTCGGGAAATTACTTAAAAGGCGATCCCAGGCGAAGTAATTAAGGTTGGTTGTTACCAGCATTTTATATAGAGGCTTCATTCTTGCGACGCTCCGTTCAACTTTTTGTTATTAATTGGGCGGGTAGAGTATGTATGATTTATTCAGGCTTATTTTTCTAAAAAAGATTTTTATTATTAACTAAAATTTTATCGCAAGCCTTACCTCCAGGCAAACAATTTCCATACTAATTAGATACCTAAACTGCTTGGCAATTCCTCTTCAAACCTTACCTTTGCTGCCGATTCAATAAAAGTTGCGGATTTTTTATTGGTAAAATAAAATATCTATAATCAATTCGTTGATTTTCAGCGGCTGTCAAATAAAAGAAATAAAAATCTTTTCTAAATGAGTGGTCAGTTAAAAGAAGTCCGGAACCGGATAAAAAGTGTTCAAAGTACCCAGCAGATTACAAAAGCAATGAAAATGGTAAGTGCTGCCAAGTTAAGGCGTGCACAGGATGCTATCATTCAAATGCGTCCATATGCCCAAAAATTGCAGGAAATGCTTAGCAATATTGTGAGCAATGCTGAGGGTGAAGTGGGCGGTAGTTTGGCTAAAGACCGTGGTTCCGACAAAGTTTTATTTATTGTTATTACAAGCGATCGTGGTTTAGCGGGCGGTTATAACGCCAACTTAATTAAACTGGCTCGTTTAACCATTGAAGAACAATACAAGGCACAACGCACAAAAGGCAATGTTACCATTTGGAACATTGGAAAAAAAGGATACGAAGGCCTTACCCGTGCCGAATATAAAACCAATGCCGATTTTAAAGATGTTTTCTTAAGCTTAAGTTTTGAAGCAGTGCAGGCCGTAGCTACTGCAGCGGTTAAAGCTTTTGAAAATAAAGAATTTGATATTGTTGAAGTAGTTTACAGCGAGTTTAAAAATGCAGCTACTCAACGTTTTGTAGTTGAGCGCTTTTTACCCATCCAGAAAATTGAAAAGAAAGAAGGCGTTAAAAAAGCTGACTTTATTTTTGAGCCTGCAAAGGAAGAGCTGGTTGCCGAGTTAATGCCTAAAATATTAAATACACAATTGTTTAAGGCTGTATTAGATGCACATGCAAGTGAGCACGGCGCCAGGATGACCGCCATGGATAAGGCTAGCGAAAACGCCAATGAAATATTAAAAAGCCTTAAAATATCTTATAACCGGGCACGCCAGGCTGCTATTACAACGGAGCTTACTGAGATTGTAAGTGGCGCTGCTGCATTACAAGGGTAAACATACAGCCCCCAAAGGGTAATTATAAATTTTGCATAAAATAATAATAACCCGTTAAGGGTTGGGTATGGAGCTTTCGCAAATCATTCCACATATTGAAGCACTCATATTTGCCAGCGATAAACCGCTGACAACACATGAAATTGTTGAGCTCATCAACAATGCTTTTGGATTTATGGATGAGCAAATTTTGCTTGAGCAGGTTCAGGCCGCTGTAGATGGCATCCAGGAAAAATATAATGCCGAATTTTACCCGTTTGAAGTAAGGGAAAGCGGTGGCGGTTGGCAGTTTCTTACTAAAAAAGAATTTCACCAAACGGTGGGCCAGCTTAATGGCGATAAATTTTTGAAGCGTTTATCCAATGCCGCATTGGAAACCCTGGCCATTATTGCCTATAAACAACCCATTACCAAAGGTGAGGTTGAAGCCATCAGAGGAGTAAATAGTGATTACTCGGTTCAAAAATTATTAGAAAAAGAACTTGTTATAATTAGTGGAAGAAATGAAAATTTGCCCGGTAAGCCATTGGTTTACGCCACTTCAAAAGCCTTTATGGATTATTTTGGCATTAATAACACCAATGACCTTCCAAAAATTAAAGAGGTATTAGCAGAACAATTGATTGAAGCCACTGTGGTTAACAGCGCTTTAAATGCCCACGAAGACCAGGCTTACCAGGAAGCTAATGTGGATGGTAAACCCAAAGCCCAGCGCGAATTATTTGGTGAAGGTGCGGAGCAGGAAAAGTCTGATGAAAATATTGATAATATTAAAGAACCTGAAACCGAAAATAAAAATATGGAGGTGCCAACATATAACTTTTCAACAGACGAACCTTTAAAGAATGAGGCTCATAGCCATGATCCTTCACAAATTGAACAGATTTCCGAAGCCCACCTGCAACATCTGGAACAGGAAATAAAGGATGAAGCCGAAAATGAGGAACAACCAGAAAATGGAGATGAAGAAGATCCCAGTCATGATCCTTCACAAATTGAACATATTTCCGAAGCCCATCTGCAGAATTTGGAACAGGAAATAAAGGATGAAGCCGAAAATAAGGAACAACCCGAAAATGGAGTTGAAGAAGTTCCCAGCCATGATCCCTCACAAATTGAACAGATTTCAGAAGCCCACCTGCAACATCTGGAACAGGAAATAAAGGATGAAGCCAAAAATCAGGAACAACCAGAAAATGGAGATGAAGAAGTTCCTCCTAATTCTTAGAAGTTAAATTATTAAGCTGCATATTTTTGATTGATAGCCTTACCGGATTAAAATTTTCCCAGTAAATTCGCGGCACTTATGTCGCCTAAACTTTCCCCAACACAACTTACCGATATAGCCAAAGAATTTGGTACGCCGGTTTATGTTTACCATGCTGAAAATATTTCGGCTCAATATAAAAAGTTAACCGAAGCTTTTGTAAAAAACGACGTTATTTTCTTTTATGCCTGTAAAGCACTAACCAACATAAACATACTCAGGTATGTAAAAAGTTTAGGTGCGGGTATTGACTGTAGCTCTATTAACGAGGTTAAACTGGCCTTACACGCAGGTTTCAATCCTTCCCAAGTTTTATACACCTCAAATGGTATTGACTTTGCTGAAATAGAACAGGCTAAAGATTTTGGGGTGAATGTAAATATTGATAGCCTTTCAAATCTTGAAAAGTTTGGAAAAAAGTTTGGTCATAGCTACCCGGTTAGTGTTCGGCTGAGGCCTAACATTTTGGCAGGTGGTAATCTTAAAATTTCAACCGGTCACGATAAAAGTAAATTTGGAATCCCTGTTGACCAGATTGACCGTTTACTAGAAATTGTAGCAGATCAAAATATTTTCATTCGTGGATTACATATTCATACCGGAAGCGAGATTAAAGACGTAGATGTTTTTGTAAAAGGTATTGAGGTCTTGTTTGATGTCATTCCAAAATTTAAGGAGTTGGCATTTATTGACCTTGGAGGTGGATTTAAGGTTCCTTATAAAGACGGTGATGCAGAAACGGATATTCCATTGCTGGCGCAGAAGGTAAGCGAAGCCTTTGCCAATCACCCAAACCCCAACGGTAACCACCTGCAAATTTGGTTTGAGCCGGGAAAATTTATGGTTAGCAGTGCCGGGTACTTTGTAACAAAAGTGAATGTATTAAAAGAAACTTCAGCTACCAATTTTGCCAGTGTTAACAGCGGCTTTAACCATTTAATCAGGCCCATGTTTTACGATTCGTATCATAGGATCGAAAACATCAGCAATCCTGGTGCGGCAGAAAAAAAATATTCGGTGGTAGGAAATATCT
>JBBSJX010000108.1:0-10938 GCA_038256825.1 Chitinophagales bacterium | reverse complement strand
TAATCACCCCTTTTTTCTTATCAATATAATCTGTGATCTCTTTTATTAATTCATTAGAAATGGGAATAATACGCTCTTTGTTTCCCTTACCTAAAACTTTTAGTTGCGCATTGGCAATATCTATGTTCTGCTCCTTTAAACTTATCAGTTCGTTTAAACGCATACCTGTATTATAAAAGATGCTCAACAATAACTTATCCGTATTGCCTTTCCAGGTTTCATCGTTCTCTACTGTATTTTTTAGCTTTTCCATATCTGACTGGGCCACAAATACGGGCAATCTTTTATTAACCTTAGGCGATACAATTGTACCCATGGGCGATTGTAAAACGTTGCCAGTTTTTAACTGGTATTTAAAAAAAGATTTTAAAGAAGATATTTTTCGGTTGAGGGTTTTGGGCAGTATACGTTCGTCACGCATTTCGGCAAGCCAGCTTCGTACATAAACTGAGGAAATTTTGTTCAACTCCGGGCTATCGAACTGACTGGCGAGGTATTGAAAAAATTGCTCCATGTCGGTTTGATAGCTGATAATGGTGTGTTGAGAATAGCGCTTTTCAAACTTAAGATAATCAAGAAAGGATTGAATTTGCGTGTAGTGAGAATTAGGCATAAAAAAATGGTAGCCGTAAAGTTAATAAAACCTTACTGCTACCATTATGTATGATTTGAAATTTAAATTAAATTAATCGTCAAACTCACCATTGGCCATTTTCTGGCGGTAGATTGCCTTTAAAACCTGAGTTCTACGCTCAACAGAAGGCTTTACGAATGCCTGGCGGGCCCTCAATTGTAATAAAGTTTTCGATTTCTCAAATTTCTTTTTGTACTTCTTTAGTGCCTTGTCAATGTTTTCGCAATCTTTTGAATCGATAATAAGCATAATGGTAACTCTTTTTGTAATTTTTTGGTCGGCAAAGATAGCATAAGTATGGGATTAACCAAATTTGAAAAATGTTTTTTTTAAACCATAACCCACTTGCAGTTTTATTTGTTCAAAATTTTGAAATCAAACGGTAAATTGCAGCTATGTTTACAGGAATAGTTGAAAGCGTAGGAACCATCGAATCAATTGAAACTACAGGAACCAATAAAACTTTTTGGATTTCTTCTTCATTATCCACCGAGTTTAAGATTGATCAGAGTGTTGGGCATAATGGGGTTTGCTTAACCATTGAAGAGATAAATAGCAGTACACACAGAATTACGGCCATAGAAGAAACTTTAAAAAAAACCAACATGCATACCTGGCAAAAAGGTTCCTTAGTAAATATGGAGCGCTGTTTACCAATGAATGGCAGGCTTGACGGACATTTGGTGCAAGGCCATGTAGATACCACTGCAAAATGTATTTTAAAAACAGATTTAAATGGAAGCTGGGAATACAGATTTGAATTTGACAAATCGTTTGGACCTTTAGTAATTGAAAAGGGCTCCATTTGCCTAAACGGAATCAGCTTGACTATTTTCAATGTTTCAGAAAATGCGTTTACCGTTGCTATTATTCCTTATACTTACGAACACACTAATGTTCAACAGGTTGAAGAAGGCACCCTCGTTAATATTGAATTTGATATGATAGGAAAATATGTAAACAGAATGCAATTTTTAAAAGACAATAACCTATCCTAATGTTTATTTAATTACTTCAAGACCATCATTTTTAAATATAAACCATGCATCGGTATCCTTATTAAATTGATAGTTTAAAAAATCTTTTTGTCGGTGTGCTCCATTTGTTGAATCCTGAATCAGTACAGAATTAATGATAGAATATGGCAACTCCCCTATTCTTTTAACCTGGTAGTTATCCGACCAGTTTCTGTTATCTGCTTTTACTGAAAGAACCATCACTTCATTTGCAGTGTATGGATTTTTAAGAAAGTTTACTCCTTCTTCAAAGCCCAACCTGAAAATTAGTGCCCCTTTGAATGATTGTGGCAAGCTATCGATAAAGAGGTGCTTTTTACCTTTTAATAGGTTTAATTGTGTAAAAGTTGTTTGTGCAATTTTTGAGGCGGTTTTAAAATTTGAAGCAGATTTAGAAAGAAAAAATAAATGAAAAAGAATAATAAATAAAAAAAAGGCGTGTTGTAGTTTTTTTGATGAAATAAACCGGAGGCCACTAACAAATAAAATGCAAATAAATAATGATGGAAGATATAAATAACGCTCTCCTTCAACTCCGTGCGTATCAATTCCCAACGATAAATAAGGTGTTAAAGAAAGTAGAATGATAAATAAAATCCACCACGAAAAATAATGGGCAAACCGTTCTGGCCATTGGGGTTTTACTGATAAAAAAAAGAACAGCATTAATAAAATAGCGAAAGGCACTAAACTAGCTACAAAAATTATAGCATTGTTTACTGGTGGAATAAATCCCCTTCCCAGCAATTTTACAAAATTCATTGCCAAAACAGAATAATCGGTATGGATAAACGCTGCCGCTTCATACGCACCAGCAAACTGGTTAATTACCAGGTAACGGATAAATAAGTGGATAATAAAAACAGAAAAAACTAATCCAAGGAATTTAGCTTCCTTTTTAAATTTTATACCAAAATACTTGTAGTCTAACAAAACAATTGAAAAAACCACCAGAGGAAATATCCAAACAGATTCATATGATAATAGCCCCAATTCAAAAAATAAAAGCGAAAGCAAAAGCATGTGAGCGCCTTTGTTTCGTTTGAGGTAAAAAAGTAAGGCAGGAATAAAAAATAAAGTACCGAGACTTGCCGAGCGGCCTAATATCCAAAAAATGCTTTCGCTATGAAATGCGTAAACAAAAAAGAGCAAAGACACCATTGCACCACTTATGCAACTATTGTTAGTGGGAATGTATTTTTTAAATAACGATTTTGCGAGTATAAAAACGAGGACCGTATTGAAAACATGCAGTATCAAATTGGTTAAGTGATAACCCCAGGCCTTTTTGCCCCACAATATATAATCTAATTGAACCGATAAATCGCCTATTGGCCTGAAGGATTGGCGCTGAAATAACTCACCATTCTTACTTAATGGAATATGAATTAAATCGTCGTTTAAAAAATAATAATGAAAAGGATTAAATAAATAAAAAGCATATCCAACTATAATTATAGCGAACAGAGAAAACATTAAATTATAACGATTAGGCAATTGCATTATTAAACGCAATATAAGTATATGGACACCTTAATACAGCTATTAACGGAATTGAATGAGAGGTTATTTTAAAAAGAAACGAGCTGCATTAAAGTTTGCTGAATAGCGTTAACATTTGTACAAGAGTGCGACGCAAGAATGTTGATAGCAAAATGAATGCTGGTACCCAAATAAATTTTTTATTTAAACCTAAAATAAAAAGGGGAATAAATAAAAAAAACAGGCTTGCGCCTGTTTTCAAATTATGTTATAGCAAGTATTATTTCTTTTTTTTAATAGAAGCAAGAAACTGGTCGAGCGCAGCCACCATGCTAGGTGTTTGGGGCGCCGGAGCTTTTATAGTAATCGTTAGGCCATGTTCTTCAACAGCTTTGGAAGTATTGCCTCCAAAAGCACCAATAGTTGTTCCGTTTTGTTCAAATGCAGGCACGTTATCAAATAAACTTTTCACCCCGCTGGGAGTAAAAAAGCAGATCACATCGTAACTCTGCTTATCCATTACCAATTGTATATCGTTACTTATGGTACGATACATGAACCCTAATGCAAAATCACATTTATTATTTTTTAACCAGGTTACAATCTCGTTATCCTGCTGGTTTTCGCTGCATACATAAAGGAACTTTTCAATATCCTTATGTTTATTTACAACATCAAACATACTTTTATTTGTACCATCAGCACCGTAAAAAACTTTGCGCTTTCGATATAAAATAAATTTTTGCAGATAGAGCGCAACCGCCTCGGTTATACAAAAATATTTTGTTTCCTGGCTTATGGTCACCTTCATTTCCTCACAAACCCTAAAAAAATGATCAATTGCATTTCGGCTGGTAAAAATTACTGCCGAGTAGTAACTGATATCAATTTTCTGTTTCCTAAAATCCTTGGCAGGTATTCCTTCAAGTTTGATAAAAGGATGAAAAACCAAATCAAGACCGTATTTTTTTGCTAGTTCAAAATATGGTGAGCGATCGTTATCGGGCTTAGGTTGAGTGATGAGTATCTTTTTGACAGTAGAAACATTTGCACTGCTTTTTGTTCCGTTTTTTACCATACTAATTTCCTAAGATTTACGCAAAATTAAAGAGTTCTAACCAAAAAAAGCATTAACGTCTTGTAAATGAACAAAAGGGGAACTATCTCAAAAGCGATTACATATATAAATAAATGTAACGGACTCACTTTCAGTTCCCTATGAACGGGGGCATACGATACAATAAAACGATAAACAAATAATAAAATTATAAGGAGGACTGAAATTGTGATTGAAACCTCAATAACGGATTGTTGTGAGAAGGCAACAATGACAATAAAGGGGAGTAATAGGATGCCGATAATTTTGTTTATCACGTTTACAACAAAAATATAGGTAGCCGCTGCCTCCTTTACATTAAAAACCCAACCACTAAAGGTTAAAAGTAAAAACTTGCCCAAATACAAAATCAGCAATAATAGCGTGCTGTAAAAAAACAAGGTCCAAAAACCAATATCCAAAACATCGTAATACTTTGCCAGCAAAGCAACGTAAGTTCCCCCCGAAATAAGGAAGAAAATATTAAGCATAAAAGATGCAAGATTGTTTTGCATTAATTGCTCCCGCGTTTGTTTTTGTTTGAAGGAAGGTTGAAAAAACAAACCGAAAATGTTTTGAATGTACCTGCTGAAAATTATCCTGATTAAAGCCAGGATGAATACTAAAACAACAATATGATAAAATAATTCATCCTTCGTTTTTCTATCCCTGAATTTAAGTATCTGGTAAACGGGTTTTGCGTTAACAGGCAAATAAGGATTTTGAAGAAAATGGGCATATGCAGAATCGATACCGGTAAACTTTTTAGGAACAACTACAACTGGCAATTGCAGAAAGCTATCTACACGGGCCGTATCTTGTATAACTGAATCTGAAATTAATACCGGGCTTTGAATAGTACGTGGAGTAACGCTATCAATTAATTTTATGGTATCAGCTGCAGGTTTGGGAACCTTTTTCACTCTTGGAAGTGAAGGCTTTACTACCGGTTTATTGGTTTGAATTTTGGGTATAGAGTCCTTTAGGGGTTGACCAGCCGAATCGTTCTGACTAAAACCAACCTGCCACAGCAATAAATAAAAAAATATAAAGAGAAAATGTTTCAAATAGTGAAAATTAGCTGCGCAAAAATATCTTACCCCGATGAAACCATGAATAGTTTTTTAACTGCATAAAATAATGCTTTCATTATTACTTAAAAAAAACTGGTAAAGCCAATATGAATTTTTGCTTCGCGAATATTAAACCGCAAATCATTTCGCTTACCTGCGGCATAACTAATATTAAAAATTCCACTTTTGGTTTCTAAAGCCAATCCAATGCCCCCACCCAAATATGTATTTGAAAAAGACGTGGATAATGTGCGGTAGCGGCTCCAGCCTATATCTGAAAAACCAAAAAAATACGCATTTAAACCCAGCAGAAAACGATATTCAAAAGTTGCTACTCCGTATTTATTTGCAAAAATACTTTCCTCGTCAAAACCTCTTAAAAGCTTATAACCTCCAATCTGAAAGAGTTCGTTTCTAAAATTATTGGGGCTTTCGTATACGCCTGCATCCAGGCCGGTTTTAAAAGTACTTTGAGCACCCAATTTAAAATAATGAGCTCCATTTAACCGCACCCTTACCTGGTAGGTGTTTAGTTTTATTGAATCGTAAAGTGTATTAAAATTAAAGTTTGGATCCTTTAACTGCACCACCTGGTTATTCTTTCTAACTTTTTTGTTACCCACGCCAATATAAAAATTAAGTTCATTCCCTTTTCGCGGATTTAACCGATAATCTGTATTGTTAAATTCGTAATCCACACCTAAATTAATGGAACTAACATCGGCCACATCGGGAAGTTGCCGAGTGCTTTTTACCCTAAAAGTATCAACCTGTAAAACATTGGATACCTGGTTTCGGATACTCAACTTGGCCGAATTATTTACCGAAAGCATATATCTCAAACCAATTGCTGCATTTAGATTTAAGAAAATAGAATCTTTCTTAAACAGGTTAAAAGTAAAATCTATTCCAAAAGGCGATTTAAAAAGGTAAGGTTGCTGAAAATGTATATCGATCCGGGGCGATTTTGGTTGAATTTGTTGCCACACCAAACCAATGCTTTCGCCCGATCCAAAAGCATTTTTCAACTGAAGGTTTGCATCTACAGTAAGCAATAATTTACCGCCGCCTAATTGCTGGTTATCGGGTAAAAATCCCGCCAGTATATTTATTTGGTTGCTTTTTTTGGGTTGCAGGTAAAGGTTTACAATGCTACCCGTATTCAACATGGTTACATCCCAGGGTTGTACCTGTTGTAAATAAGGCAGCTCAAGAATGCGTTGGTTTATTGCTGAAAACTTTTGCTGGCTGTAAAAGCTTCCTTTTTCAATATTTAAGTAGCGATGGATAAAGTTGTCAGAAATTTTTGCCGCACCGCGCACCCTTATGCTGTCCACCTTATAAAATATTCCTTTATCAATATTGAGTATTGCCTTTACCTCGCGATCCTGTATTTGCAAACTATCCAGGTTAATGCGGGCAAAGGGGTAACCGGTATTTTCAAAAAGATCCAACAGTTTTTGTTGCAGATTAAAATATTGAACAAAATTTATAGATGAAGTATTCAGTTTAAACCCCACCTGGTTTATATATGGCTGATCGCTTTCGTTAACTTTTAAATCCGCCAACCGATATGCTTCACCAATAAATAAATGCACCTTAGTTTGAGGTTCCTGTTCCATTATACTGTCAACCGAAGCGGATATATATCCCTTCGCTTCAAGCAATCCGGCAAGCCGGTTCACATAATCTGCTCGCTGCATGGCCGAGGTAAAGTTTGTTTTTAAGCCAAGTCTCTGCAAAATCGATGAATCTTTATCCACTATATTATACTGTAGCAAATATTGTTTTTGGGCAAATGTGCCAGATAGAAATACCAGCAGCAGCATCAACACCATTAAGCTTTTTATAAATTTATATGTAACTACCTTTGCCATCTTTAAAAAACAAGTTTACCGAAAGTTTCCGTTTTCATGGCAGGCATTTATATTCATATCCCTTTTTGCAGGAAAGCGTGTCATTATTGCAACTTCCATTTTTCTACTTCCACCCATTTAATACGCGATTTTGTTGACGCCCTTTTAATTGAAATGGAGCTGCAACAACAATATATCGAAGGCCATGTTTCAACCATTTATTTTGGTGGCGGCACCCCATCCATATTACCTGAACACGAATTAAATAAAATTTTCGATAAAATATTTTCAACTTTTACGGTTGAAAGAGATGCTGAAATAACCCTTGAGGCAAATCCCGATGACATTACTCTTGAAAAGCTACAACAATGGAAAGCATTGGGTATAAACCGGCTAAGCATTGGCATTCAATCTTTTTTTGAAAAAGACCTGCAATGGATGAACCGGGCACACAACCAGCAACAAGCCGTAAACTCCATATTGCTGGCACAACAACAAGGTTTTAACAACCTCACCATCGATCTTATTTACGGAACACCCGGGCTAACCGATGAAGAATGGGAACAGAATGTACAACAGGCCATTGCTTTAAAAATACCCCATCTATCGTGCTATGCCCTTACGGTGGAACCCAAAACGGCGCTTGATAAAATGATTACTTTACAAAAAGCAGCTCCCGTTGAAAGCGATAAACAAGCCCGGCATTTTGAATTATTAATGAAATGGATGGCCGAAAGCGGGTACGAGCATTATGAAATTTCAAATTTTGCGCTTCCCGGCTGCCGCAGTAAACACAACAGCAGTTATTGGCAGGGCAAACATTACATAGGCCTGGGCCCCTCTGCACACTCCTTTAATGGTAACAGCAGGCAGTGGAATATTGCTAACAATGCCTTGTATATTAAATCGCTGGCCCAGCAAACTTTACCTGTAGAAAAAGAAAACCTTACACCACAGCAGCAGTTGAACGAGTATATTATGACCAGTTTAAGAACCATGGAAGGCTTAAACCTGGAAAAAATTAATGTACAGTTTGGCAAAAGCACTTTTGAAATTTTATTAATCTCAGCTCAAACACACCTCCTAAATCAAACCATTATACACACCGGCAACCATTTGCGCTTAACCACTAAAGGCAAATTGCTAGCCGATGGAATTGCTTCCGATCTTTTCCAATTATAAATTTTGCTTTTCTTTTTTTGGTAACCGGCATTTTAGTTTTGGGGATCATTCTTGCCACGCTCGGTTCATAGGCAGTTTTTCATAGCATCGATTTAATCGGGGTCAGTTTACCTACCTGTACAGGCTCGGCTTTCCGGCGTGTTTGCCGAAGGTGTTTACCCTGAGCCTGTCGAAGGGCACTCTTGTACTTTCGTTCGTTATGCTGCCAAATCTGTTTATTTTTTGCCCCTTCATTAAAACCCGGAAATAAAAAAAATCATAATTCCAGTAGGCCGAACAAAATCATACAATAAAGTGAGTGCCTTTGTTGTTTATAATAGAAACAACCCTCATTATGGAATCATGGAAAGCAACATTATTTGAGCATTTTACTGGCAACAAACAGGTTTTACCAAGGTTTTACCGTGTAGACAAATTTTTTATTACCTATAAAAGATTTAATGTTTGGTACGAAATGCGTTTTGATCATAACCTGAACTAAAACGCAAAGTCCAATCGTTATAACATGTTAAAACGACTACGTTTTTTACATGCATTTTCCCTTATTCATGCCATAATTCAAGGAACTTCACTTTTTTGATGTTACCAACAAATTCAGGCTGTTTAACTGTACTCTTTTTACAAGGCACCTATTAGTTGTAGGCAGCCCTATCAAATCTTAGGTAATTTCACTGGCGATTTGAGCTAATGCTAATGTTACAATATCATTTAAATAATTCTTTATATTAACTTTCCTTTCAATTATATTATTGGTTTCAAGAGAAATTTTATAAGGTTTTATTTCTAAAGGAACATTAGTAATAATCATACCTTCAGAACTTTTTCTAAAATTGTCATCCTTAATATTCCGTATGCTTTTTGCTTCATCTTCCGATTCAATAAATTCGAGTATAGCACCTATGGCGTATGAGTCATCTTCATACCCAAAATGGTGTTCGCTAACAATTAATTGATAAATCTTTTGGTCGGAAATTTCAAAGACTAACCTAAACCAGCCTTTTGGAAGAAAGCGATTATAATAGTAATCATGTTTACTTGCAAACTTTACAATTTGATTTGTAAAGTAATGTTGTTTAGCAATTGCATCAGGACTACAACTGGTTAAGTATATATTTGCAGTTCCCCGCATTTTATTTTGAAGCTCGTCAGTAAAATTGTTTAGTATTTCATTTGATATTTTAAATATTGCCAAACGATTAGATTCGATTTTTGCAAGACGTTCTTTTTCCTTATTAACTTGTTGCTTTTTGAGTTTCTCTGAAAGTAAATCTGCAATTTGGTCAAACGATGAAGTTGCTGGAATTGATTTCAGATTGAGTGCCTTCTCAATATTTATTCTTTGCAAGTCAATAAAATAATTAACTAGTGGTTGAGGATTTGCATTGTCCGCAGCTTCAAGCGATTTAATGTATAATTCTTTTGCATCTTCCCTTAAAACAGTTAAAGGAAAAAAGCCAAATTTTATGAATATTAGACTTGCTAATAATCGAGCAAGTCTTCCATTACCATCTTGAAAAGGATGGATGATACTAAATGCATGATGAAACCATGCTGCAATTATAAGCGGGTGAATATTTCGTTGTAATAGGTTTTCATAAATGAAGATTAGGTTATCCATTTCAGCGTCTACATGGACTGGAGGACAATAGCTATAAGTAATTTTATCATGTCCATCTTGTCTGGATGGGTTGTTTTCCCTTTCTTTAAACTCCCCTTTAATAAGCGGAATTTTGTGTTTATTTCCGAATTGGTCTCTTCCTTCTGCAAAATCTTGATGGGCTGTCACAACTTGATGTAAGTCTTTAATGAAGCCGACTGTGAGAGGTCTGTTATTTTTTACATAATCGAATACAACATCAACAGCAGTAAGATGGTCTCTAAGGTGATTCATCAGTTGGTCCTTGGTAATATTATCACTATAATCACCATGGCTTACTAATGTTTCAGCAAATCCCTTTTCAATCAGTGTTTCTGTAACACCTTTAGAAATATCATACATTCTTTCAACGATACCCGTTTCAATAGCATGTTGTCTTTTAAGTCTTTCCATGAACTCTGCATATTCAGAAGATGTTTTTTCTAATTCATCTTTACGTCTAAACCATGAAGGTGATATTTCATCTAGTTTAGATGTGTCACAATTAATCCATAAATCATCAAATGAAATGAACTTCCAGATTTCTATGATTTTAATTTCTTCCATTGTAGGAACAAAGTTAGTTTTAATGTTTAACTGTTGAATAGGTTTATACGGCACGGTAGAATTGCCTACAACAACGAAGTACTTTTTATAAATAAATATTTATATGCGTTGGCTCAATTGTTCTAATGCGGTACAAGAGTGCGACCCTACGGCAAACTCAGGGCAAAATGCCACTAATAAAATCGGTGCTATGAAAAACTGCATTTGAACCGTGGCAACGATGTATAATTAAAGATGATATGCCGGTAACCCCCCAAAAAAAAACCGGGCAATGGAAGGTTTCTATAAGTTTACGGTTTGATGTTAGTATTGTTTAGATTTGGCAACCGGTTTTGCAAATGAATAATTTAAACATGGTTTAATTAATATAACTAATTATTTGAATTGTTATTGTTT